>JAFZPW010000161.1 GCA_017552495.1 Clostridia bacterium
GGAACAAGGGCACCGACGTGCAGATCGTCCGCGACGACAATTATTGGGGCGAGCAGAAAGCCTATCTCGACCGCGTGATCTACACCGTCATCTCCGACGGCAGCACGATGTATCAGGCGTGGCTCAAGGGCGAGATCGACGAGATCGGCGCCTTCTACATTCCCACCACCGACCTGCCCGGCATCATCGCGGACACCGACCATTATTACACGGTGGAGCAGGTCTGGCCTTCTCCCTGGTACATCGCCTTCAATCTGAAGACCGGTCACTTTGCCGACGCGCTGGTTCGTGAGGCCATCGCCTACGGCGTGGACCGTGAGGACGTTTCCATCAAGGCCACCGGCGGCTACAAGCCCGCCAACAACCACTTTATCCCCGACAACTATGTGGACGCCCTGAACGAAGACGCCAAGGAGCCCGATTACGATGTGGCCAAGGCGCAGGAGCTGCTGGAGCAGGCCGGCTACACCAAGGACGCCAACGGCTATTACTTCGAGACCACCTTTACCGTGATGTCCGGCTTTGATGATTTCTGCAAGGTCATCGCCGACCATATGGAAAAAATGGGCATCAAGGTGACGCTGGACGTTCTGGACTTTGACATCTGGGCCGAAAAGGTCATGGACAACTATGACTTTGAGATTACCGCGCTGGGCGGCTTCCAGGGCCCCGACGTGCTGGGCACCGCCCGCCGCTGGACCACCAACGGCAGCACCAATATCCCCCAGTATTCCCGAAAGGAAGTTGACGATCTGGCCGCCAAGGCCGTTGCCGCCGCCACCGACGCGGAGCGCAACGACTGCATCAAGCAGATCCAGACCTATCTGAGAGAGGATATGCCGCAGATTCTGATCGTGAACTATGCCGACGTTCAGCCCTTCAACAATTACATCAAGGGCAATCCTTATGTCAGCGTCAAAGACGGCGGCTCTCTGGAGCTTGTGGGCTTCAGCGAGTTGACCTACGTCTGGCTCGACCAGCACTGATCCCGCGCACCTGATCCGGCGCTTGATCGGAAAGCAGTTCAGGGGCTGCCGCCACAGGCGGCAGCCCTTTTTCAAAACAACGATATGGTTTTTTGGGAGGATTTTATGAACTTTACGCATCTGATCGAAAACATCCCCGATTACAAGGTGTTCCTTACCGTGGAAGAAATGGACGCCAGCTCCAAAAAACTGGCCGCGGAATATCCCGATGTGGTGACCCTGTGGGAAGCCGGCAAATCCAAGGAGGGCCGGCCCATCTATTGCATGAAGATCGGCGAGGGCTCCAAAAACGCCTTTCTCTTTGGCTCGCCCCATCCCAACGAGCCCATGGGCTGCATGATGCTGGAATATTTCTCTCGCTATCTTTGCGAGCACGCAGATTTCCGGAAGGAGTTCGACTATACCTGGTATATCATCAAGAGCATCGACGTAGACGGCACCAAACTCAACGAGGGCTGGTTCAAAGGCCCCTTTACCCTGTATAATTACGCCAAAGACTTTTACCGGCCCATCGGAAACGAGCAGGCCGAATGGACCTTCCCCTTCACCTACAAAAATTACAAATGGGACACCCCCATTCCCGAAACCCGGGTTCTTATGGACATCATCGACCGGGTCAAGCCCACCTTTATGTATTCCCTCCACAACGCCGGCTTCGGCGGCGCCTACTGGTACATCACCCGGGAGGCTCCCGAAGTCTACGAAAAACTTTATGCCGCGGCGAAAAAGCAAAACGTGCCCCTCCATCTGGGCGAGCCGGAGGCTCCCTTTATCCCCGAGTTTTCCAAGGCGATTTATAAAATGCTGGGGATGAAGGACGAGTACGACTTCATCGAAAAATACGGCGAAGGCGACCCCGCGGAACGAATGTTTGCGGGAGACAGCTCGGATTCTTATGCCGGAAAATACGGCACCTTCTGTCTGGTGGCCGAGCTTCCCTATTTCTTCTCGCCCAAGATCCAGGACGAAACCGAGCTGGACTATCCCCGCCGGGAAGCCGTGCTGAAGGGCTTGAAGCAGGGTCTGGAAAACGACAACAAGCTGGCCTCGTATTTCGATCAGTTCCGCGGGATGTGCGGTCCGGACAATCACTTTGTCAAGATCATCGGCAGAAGTCTGGACGACAGAGAAAAGAATTACGCCACCGATGTCAATTTTGCCATGGAAAACAAGGAGCACGATAAGCCCTGCAAGGTGTCCGAGGAGTTTGACAATCTGGTGATCCGGCAGTTTTATCAGATGCTCGCCTGGGGCTCCGTCATCCGCGGCGCCAAGTTCGAGCGAGCCAGGCGGGAGGGCACGCCCGAGGCCGATCTTTTGGACCGGATCATCCCGGAGATGGAGCAGGAGCTCAAGACGCTCTCGGCCTATGTGGAAAAAGAGACCCAGTATTCCGTGGTGGACATCAAGCGGCTGGTTGGCGTGCAGTTGGAAAGCGGCATGATTATCGCGGACTATCTCCGCGGCAAATAAGGAAGGCCCGCTATGAAATACGATTATCCCAAGTGCCGGAAGGCCGATCTGACGGAAACATACTTCGGTCGTAACCTGGCGGCTCCCTACACCTGGCTCCGCGACACCCAAAGCGCCGAGGTGCGGGACTTTACCCGGCGGGAAAACGCCTTTACCGACAACTGGTTCCAAACCGAAGCCCCCGGCCTGGTGGACGCCATGATCGCCCGGCTGAAGGCCGAGCAGATTGAGGCGCTTCCCGCCGGCATCAGCCCCTGGGGCGACGGATACCTCGCCACCGAGGAAAAGGACGGGAACTACGCCGTCATCACGCTGGACGGAGCCTTTCGGAAAAAGGACGTTTTGTTCCGCCGCTATGACCTGCCGCAGCGAACGCCCTTTTCCGCCGAGGCCTGTCCGGCAGACGAAAATCTGCTGGCGGTGATGGCTCAGGCAGACGGCGCGCCCCGGCCGGATTATCTGATCTACGACTGCGCCGGACAAGCGGTTCTGAGCATTCTTCCCATGACCTTCAGCGGCGTCTGGTCCAAACGCAAAAAGGTCTTTTACGCCGCCACCACCAAGGTGGAGGGTGCGGTTTCCCGCACCGCCGTGACGGCTTACGACGCCGCCTCCGGCGAAACAAAGGAACTTTTTGTCTTTCCGGGAAGCGCCATCTTCGGAAGCGTGCGGATTTCGGAGGACGGAGCCTTTTTGCTTTTCGCTTTTTCCGCCGATTACTCCAACGATTTTTGCTGTGTATGCCGGGAGGACACGGGAGAGGTGCTTGCCCTGAATCCCGACCGGCCTCTGCCGCTCCATTATATCGACTCGTTCGGCGGCAAACATTTCTTTCTTTCCTTTGACCAGACGCCCCACGGACAGGTGATCTCCATCGACGAGGGCCAGCCTTTCGCCCGGCATACGACAGTCTATACCGAAACCCGCGCCTATCTGGAAGCGGGCTATCAATTGGGCGGGAAGATCTATCTCAAATGTTCGGAAAACGGCGCGGGGTATCTTTTTGAGATGGCTTCGGGCCGCCGGATCCCCATGCCGGAACGCGTGGCCTCCCTCGAGCAGATCGGAAAAACCCGGCATGAAACGCTCTTTGCCTTCGACGCCTTTCTCTCTCAGCCGCAGATCCTTTCCTTCGACGGCCGGCGGCTGCAATCCGTGGCGGGCTCGTCCGCAAGGTACGAGGATCTTACCGTGGAGTTGTTGTTCGCCCCCTCCAAGGAGGACAAAACGCCCATTCCCTATTACCTGGTGCGGCGGAAGGACGCCCCGCGCAACAGCGAAAACAAGGCGCTTTTCTATGGCTACGGCGGCTACAACGTATCCATGCCGCCCTGGTCTACCGAACGGATCAGCCAGACCAACATCGCCAAATGGGTGGAATCCGGCGGCGTCTATGTTCATTGTCTTCTGCGGGGCGGAAATGAATACGGCTCTCCCTGGCACGAAGCCGGCATGGGCATGAATAAGAAAAACTGCTATTCTGATTTTATCGGCATCGCCGAGCAGGTGATCGCCGACGGCTGGACGCGGCCCGCCCGCATCGCCATCTCGGGCTGCTCCAACGGCGGCCTTTTGATGAGCGCGCTTGTGACCATGCGGCCCGATCTCTGGGGCTGCGTGATCGATTCCGTTCCCCATACCGACATGATTCACTTTGCCGACGACGACCGGGGCGCCATGTATATTACGGAATACGGCGACCCCAAAAGCAGCCCGGAGGCGTTTGATTATCTTCTGAGTTATTCGCCCCTGCACAACGTCCGGGAAGCCGCGTATCCCCCCACCTATATCCAGACGGGAGAATGCGACAACAATGTGCCGCCCTTCCGTGACTCGTCCGGCGCTCTGGTCGCTCCTCAGCGTTGCCGTATCCTCCGTCTGAGCTCAGTCAGTATAGCACAATCTGTACAGTTTTA
>JAFZPW010000162.1 GCA_017552495.1 Clostridia bacterium
ATCCCGCAGCGCGCTGAAAAACGATGTCATCAGCGCTCCGCATTCTTCTTTCAAAACACCCTTATACAACTTTGGGTGAAACCCGAAGGCCTCCTCAAACAGATTCATCACCCCGCCGCAGGCGCCGAAAGTGTGATCGGACGCGCCGCAGACCACCGTGTCGATCCGGGCGTTCAAAATGGCGCCCGCGCACATGGGACAGGGCTCCAGCGTCACATAAAGCGCGCAGCCCGTCAGCCGCCAGTCGCCCAGCGCCTGCTCCGCCTGCCGGATGGCCATCAGTTCGGCGTGGCCCAGGACGCTTTTATCCGTTTCCCGGCGATTATAGCCCGCGCCGATGACCGTTCCATCCTTTACGATGACGCAGCCCACGGGCACCTCGCCCGCCTCCAGCGCAAGCCGCGCCTGTTCCAGCGCAAAACGCATAAATTTTTCCTGCACGCTTTACACCTCGCTTGTTTTCCGGTATACTCTTATCATACAGGCACACAAGCCGATTTGCAATCCATAGGAGAAAAAATATGCTGCGTTATCTGCTGATCTACTATTTTCCGCCGCTGGTCGCCACCATTCTGCTGCATTTCCGTATGCGGAAACAATATCTGAGCGACGCCTTCGATCCCAACGTGCCCGGCGACCGCAAAACGATGGTGAAAATCTATCTCTGGACGGCGGTGTTCATGTCGGTGGGCTCCGTGCTGTGGAGTATTTTCGTAAACGGCATGATCCGGATCTTTTCGGCGCTATGAGCAGCCGGGAGGATATTTTCGCCCGGCTGCACCTGCTGGGCATCGCCTACGAGCACTACATCCATCCACCGGTGGCCTCCGCCGCCGACCGCTTCCCCATGGATGCGGTCTATGGGGCGCAGATATGCAAAAATCTTCTGGTAAGCCCCCGCAACGAGAGCGCCTTTTTTCTGCTGATGCTGCCCTGGGACAAAAACGCCGATTTGAAAGCGCTGCGGGACGCCGTGGGGACGGGTCGTCTGCAATTCGCCCCGCAGGGCCGCCTTGCCGAACTTCTGGAACAGCGGCAGGGCTGCGTGGGGGTGTGCGGCGTGATCCACGACCGGGATCACCGGATCAAGGTGGTTTTCGATCTTTCCCTGCGGGAAAAAGCGCGCATCGCCATGCATCCCGGCGTCAACACCGAAACCATCGTGCTTTCTTTTACCGATCTGGAACGATACGTCCGCTCCTGCGGAACGGAGATCTTGTTTTTTGATTTTTGAGAAAAAAGCGCCGCAATCGCGGCGCTTTTTCTATTCTCCCACATAGCGGATGCGAAACACCAGCGACGGAGGCTGCGTGTCTGCAGGAAGATCGTCCGTAACGCAGAAGATCGCCCCCATTTGATAATAGAAATCCTTCCCCGTGTATTTCGTGCCGTCCGGGTTTTCCAGGGCCTGCTGCACTTCCCAGCCGTTCAGCGTCGCCGTTCCGGCGCCTCTGTCGAGCAGGTCTCCCACGCTGCTCGCCGTCTGATACCGGGAAGCGCCTGTCAGGGCCTGCACCGTCAGCAGCTTGAGCCATGCGCCGGTCGAAACAATCGGATCGTTCTTATTAACGCCCGGCGTGGCCCGCATGGCAACGGCGCACACGAATCCGTCCCGCTCCTCGATGCTTTGACACAGCGCGTCCAACGAGTGCGCGTCTATATAAACGTCTCGTCCGGCAATGTTCCGTTCCGTTGTAACGGCTCCCGTCCCGCTCAAGGCAAAGCCCCGGTGATCTTCCTCGCCCCGCCGGATCAGGTCGTTGACCGTGTCCACATATTCCGTGCGGGTCAGCCGCCCCCCGTGCAGCGCAGGCGGGCCGGCCTGCATGACCGTTACCGAAACCGCTGCCAGCCCGACGCAGGCCAGCACCAGCACCGCATCCCACAGGCCCTGCCTGCGGCTTTCCCCGCGATAGGTATATTCCAGCTCGCTGCCCTCATCCCAGAATTGTTCCTGCCCTTTGTCTGCCCGCTGCCAGGCAAAAAAGCCGCAAATCGTGGAAATACCCGGGATCCCAAGTCCCAGCCCGGCGAACATCACGCCAAGCGTTCGCAGGAATGCGTCGCCGTAATCCGGCCGGATCTCGCCCTCTGCGCCCACGTCGGTCAGGCGAAGACCCATGAGCCACTTCCCCGGCGTCCAGCCCAGAAAATGCAGCATCACCGGTTCCAGCGCCGCGATGAGCACCATGTGTGCTATCGCCGCATAAACGCCCCAGCCCGCCGAATCAAAGGACAATCGGAGCACATAGGTGCTGAACAGCACCCAGATCAGAGCATACACCGCCCCGTCCAGATCTCTGGCAAACAATCGCCTCCAATAGTGTCCGGCGGCCGCGGGATATTGCCGGTTCTCCGGCGGGAGCGCCCTCGGCGCAGGCGGCGGGAGCTGATGCTGATATTGATCCGGCCGGAGGTCGGAATAGCTCGTTTGGTCCCGCAGCACGGCGTCGCACACCCGAACTGTGTTGTCGGTCTGCATCCTTTTTTCCAGCAGAGCTTCCCGCTGGCGCCGCAGCGCTACGGACAGCGGAAGCTCGCCGTTTTGAACGCGGCGGATGGTGTCCAGCGGCAGCTCAAGCTGCCGGAGAAAGGCGATCTTCTGCAGAACGGCCGCGTCTTCTTCCGTATAATCCCGATAGCCGTTGCTTTTCCGCCGCGGAGAAAGAAGCCCTTCTTTTTCATAAAAGCGGATGCTGGCGCGGGGCAGGCCGAGTCTGGTTTCCAGTTCTTTGACATTCATCGTCTTCCCTCCCTTTGCCACGCAGTATAAAGGATAAAGCCGCTTTACAGTCAAGCCTCTTTTCTTACTTTTCCGATTTTTTCCCTGCTTTCCGGGCGCCGGGACTCCGCCGCAGCGGCTTTTTCCGCACCGAAAAGCCGAAGGTTCCAAGCTGCTTCCCCAGCGCGAAATACGCCCCGTGGGCATAGGCCAAAAGGCCGCATTTTTCCAGATGGAGCGCGCCTTTTTCATCCAGAAACCGGTCGTCCACGCCCACGGACACGATCTCGGCCAAAAACATATCGTGGCTCCCCAGCGGCAGGATCTCCCTGACCCGGCACTCCAATGAAACGGGACACTCTGCGATGGAAGGCGGCGCCACCTTTGCCGAAGGCTGAGCCGTCAGCCCCGCAGCGGCGAACTTATCCATATCTCGCCCGGATTTTACGCCGCACAGGTCTGTGGCCTTTGCCAGCGCCTCGGTGGGCAGATTGATGACGAACTCGCCCGAACTGCGGATCAGCCCATGGGAAAAGCGGCTGGGCTGGATGGACACATAGGTCATGGGCGGGTCGCTGCAAACGATCCCCGTCCACGCGGCGGTAAAAACATTGGGTTTGTCCGCCGTGCCGGAGGTCACCAGCGCGGGCGGCACCGGCGCCAAAAGCGTTCCGGGTTTCCATGTGATTTTCGCCATAGTTCCTGCTCCTTTCAAAAATCGGGCGGCCTGCGCCGCCCGAAAGGTCTGTCTTTTCTTCGTAAAATGCAATCTGTCCCGCCGGGCGGAACGCGGAGGTGTTAAATAACCCGCTAAGCAGGTGGGCAAGCTGCCGTTCCTTTAATCGGCTCCCATCGTCTGCAACGGCGCAGGAGGTCTGCCAACGGGGAACGGACTCCGCAATCCCGTATAACACAGTGTAGGTTAAATAAAGATGCTCCGCGCCCCGCCCGGCGGGGCAGAAAATCACTTAGTTTTCAGGCTGGCGGGCTTCGCCCTCGTCCTCAAAGGTTTCCTCCAGCCGCTCGGAAAAGATCTGGAAGAGCTCGGCCTCTTCGTCTTCGTCGTCCAGCGTCACCAGCATTTCCTCGCCGTCGTCCTCCAGCTCCACTTTCATAATAATGAGCTCATACGCGTCGTCCAGCGACATCTCGGCGGGCAAAAAAGCCATATAAGTCTGGTTGTTATATTCTACGGTATCCAGATGCTCCAGTTGATAATCCGTGCCTTCGCCATCCGTGACGGTGATGATGTCGCCGCCGTACTGATCCGCCATTCGGGC
>JAFZPW010000163.1 GCA_017552495.1 Clostridia bacterium
CCTGAACAAGTGCGATCAGGTCGACGACGAGGAACTGCTGGAATTGGTGGAGATGGAAGTCCGCGAGTTGCTGAGCAGCTATGGCTTCCCCGGCGACGACACCCCCATCATCCGCGGCTCTGCTTTGAACGCTCTGATTTCCGAGTCCACCGATCCCAACGCTCCCGAGTTCGCTTGCATCAAGGAACTGATGGACGCTGTTGACAGTTGGATTCCCACCCCCGATCGTAAGGCTGATATGCCCTTCCTGATGCCCGTGGAAGACGTCTTCACCATCACTGGCCGCGGCACCGTTGCCACCGGTCGTGTGGAGCGCGGCGTGCTCAAGATGAGCGACGAAGTCGAGATCGTCGGTTTGATGGACGCTCCTCGCAAGACCGTCGTTACCGGTATCGAAATGTTCCGCAAGCTGCTGGATTACGCTGAGGCCGGCGATAACATCGGCACTCTGCTCCGCGGCATCAACAAGACCGACGTCGAGCGCGGCCAGGTTCTGGCTAAGCCCGGCTCCATCCATCCCCACACCAAGTTTGTCGGCCAGGTCTACGTTCTGTCCAAGGACGAGGGCGGCCGTCATACCCCCTTCTTCAATAACTATCGTCCCCAGTTCTACTTCCGTACCACCGACGTTACCGGCGTCATCAATCTGCCCGAAGGCACCGAGATGTGCATGCCCGGCGACAACGTGGATATGAAGGTCGAACTGATTACCCCCATCGCCATCGAGAAGGGCCTCCGCTTCGCTATCCGCGAGGGCGGCCGTACCGTTGGTTCCGGCGTCGTTATCGAAGTCGGCGAATAATCAAAAACCATTGTTTTCAGCCCGCAGGAAATGTTCCTGCGGGCTGTTTTTGCGCTTTTGGAAAGCGGAGAATTGCTGTCGCCTGCAGATATAAACAGTGCCGCCGAAGCAGAAAAAAACGCTGAGCAGACAACCGTTGCACAGCGTTTTTATGATTGCGGCATTATGCCAGCATGCTTTTCAGATTGAGCGCCACGCGGAAATTGGCCTCGGTTGCCGCACGGACAGCCGCCACAGTGGTTTCCGGATTGATCTCGGTCATGAGCAGACCCTCAGGCGTCACCCGAAAGACGCACATCTCGGTGATGATTTCATGGACGCATTTCACGGCAGTAAGGGGAAGCGTGCATTTTTTCAAAATACGGGGCTTTCCGTTGATGGTGTGCTCCATGGCCAAAATCACGTGCTTGGCGCCCACCATCAGATCCATGGCGCCGCCCATGCCGGGCATCTTTTTTCCGGGAATGATCCAGTTGGCCAGTGAGCCCTCTTCATCAACCTCCAGACCGCCCAGAATGGTGGCGTCCACATGGCCGCCGCGGATCAGGCCATAGGAGGTGGCGGAGTCAAAATAGCAGCCGCCCGGCGCGGCCACGGCGGGCGTGCCGCCCGCATCGATGATGTGGACAGGGTCACTGTTTTCTTCAGTGGCGATATCAGATCGCACGATGCCGTTTTCCGCTTGAAGCGTCACATGGATGCCCGCAGGCAAAAACAGCGGCACCAGCGTGGGAAGTCCGATGCCCAGATTGACCACGTCGCCGTCCTTGAGTTCTTTTGCGGCGCGGCGGGCGATAAAGTGCCGGATTTCGGTTTTATCCATCAGTATTTTCCTCCCTCGACAACATAATCCACCAAAATGCCTGGCGTACGCACGTCCTCCGGGGGGATCACACCCTCGTCCACCACTTCTTCGGCCTCGGCGATCACCAGATCGGCGGCGGTGGCCATGGCGATGTTAAAGTTGCTGGTGGTACCTTTATACCAGACGTTGCCCGCCCGGTCGATTTTGGCCCCGGCAATCACGGCAATATCTGCCCGCAGGGGCTGCATCACCAAATAGGCTTTGCCGTTAAACCATCGCTTTTCCATGCAAAAGGGGTTATCCTCGACTACGGTGCCCACGCCGGTGGGAGTCAGCAGACCGCCCAAGCCTGCGCCGCCGCAGCGGATCATTTCTACAAACGAGCCCATGGGCAGCAGCGTTACCTTCAGGGTACCGTCAATCATCGATTGGGTACCCACCTCTGGATTCATTCCCACATGCGAGGCGATGAGATACCGAACCTGATGCTTGTGGATCAGCTTGGCGGTGCCGTACCATTCCTCGCCCAACGGACCGCCCGTGCGGCCGCCGTCGTTGCAGATCATCACCAGATCCCGCACGTCGGTTTTGGAGAGCGCGTCGATAAAACGATGGGGCGCGCCGCAGCCCATAAAGCCGCCGAACATCACGGTGGCCCCGCTGGGAATGTGTCTGACGGCTTCTTCCATGGTTATGAATTTCGGCATAAATCGGTTACTTCCTTTTCCCGTTCGTTTTGCAGCGGGCAGCGTAAGCCCGCAAAACGGCTTTTGCAAGCCGCCCTCTCATAATCATGATACAGAGCAAAATACGTTTTGTCAACGGCAATTGTTACAATTTTCACAAGAAAAAATGCGCTTTCTATGTTATTTTTTTGCCGGATATGCTTCCGGCGACGCCAGAACAGGGCAAAGGCTGTGGCAAAAGACGGCGAAGGCTTGCTTTTCCCTTGTTTTTTGGGAGGGTTGCCTGTATAATAGAATTATCAAAGTGGAGGAGTGGAACGATCGTTTATGCGGATGCGGAAAAAGAAAAATCTGGACGCCAGAATGGAGGCTTGCGCGCCCTGGCTGGTGACCGGACCAGAAATGCTGCGCGGCGCGTGGCGCGCACGCTTTGGCGTAGAGGAAAAGACCCCGTTGGAGTTGGAAATCGGCTGCGGAAAGGGCAGCTTTATTACCGAAATGGCAAGGCAGAATCCCCAACGCTGTTTTGTGGCCGTGGAGCGGGTGGAAAGTGTATTGCTCATGGCCCTGGAAAAGGCAAAGGAGGCCGGTCTGCAAAATGTTTTGTTTTTGTCGGCTGACGCCGCGCTTTTGGGGGAGATTTTCGATACCGGCGAGGTGGATCGTATTTATCTCAATTTTTCCGATCCGTGGCCGCCCAAGCGGCAGCACAAGCGCCGCCTGACCCATCCGCTGTTTCTGGCGGTGTATCAAAGCGTTTTGCAGGAGGGTGGAGAGATCTGCTTCAAAACCGACAACAAGGGCCTGTTTGAAGATTCCATCTGCTATTTCAGTCAGTTTGGCTATGGCCTGTTCGACGTGACCTTTGATCTGCACCGTACCGATACCCCTAACGTGATGACAGAATACGAGCGCAATTTTTCGGAACAGGGCTTTCCCATCTATCGGCTGGTGGCGCGGCGTATGTTCCCGGACACAAAAAGAACCGACGTGCGGGGAAGCGAGGGCTTTCCGGCAAAAAAACCTGCGGCGAAGGAATAATGGAAGGACTTGATCATATAATAATAGAAAAAGAGGCAGCTTTTTCCGGTGCTTCCGTATGGTGGAAAAGCTGTCTGGCGCGGCAAAACTGCCGCGCTTTTTTCTTCTAAAAGTTGGAAGAGAAAAGCGTAAAAAGCGACTGTTTTCAAGGGAAAACCGGAGAAAACAAGAGAAAAAGGATGGGAGATAGTTCCAAATTTTGAGTTGTGCATTGTGCCGAAATTGAATGATTTCATAGGGAATATTAAATAAAATTTAGCGATGGAATTTGGCAATAATAACAGAAAATCAAAATTCCACCGGGTGCTATGGAATGGTTTGCCTTGACAATTCCCGATTTTGTGATATGATGAAATCCGTTACAATTCAGTTACAAGAAAAACGAAATAGTAACAATCTCCCGCAACAGTAAGGATGTGAATTCATTGAAACGCAAGAAACAGTATCAACGGCTTCTGGCCATCGTGCTGTGTACCGTTATGACGGTGGCGCCGATAACCGCGCTGGCCGGGTCGCCGCTGAACGACTCTGACGAAGTCTCCATGCCGGTGTTTGCCACCCTTTCCGGCGGAGAAACCGCCGTGCCCGGGGCGGGCGGCGAGGAAGAGGAGATCGTGCTCACCGAAGACAACGGGGAGGAACTGGAGGAGGAACCGGGGGAGGGGCAGAGCGAGTCGGAGGATGGGGAAGCGCCCATACCCGCCGAGGAACCGCAGCAGGTTTTTGTTGCTGCCGACCCAAACGCCGTTACCATCGTATATAACGGCGCACAGTTGGAACTGGAGACCTATGCCCGCACCATCGATGGCGTGACCTATGTTCCGCTGCGCGGCTTCTTTGAAGCCTTGGGCTGCACGGTGGGGTGGAACGCCGCCAAAAAGGCGATCACCGTGACTCTCGGCAGCGAATTGAACGCGGACTTCCAGGTTGGCAGTCAACTGGTGAACGCAAACGGACGCAGTTTTTATATGGATCAGCCCTGCCGCACCGTGGCAGACAGTGCCATGATCCCGCTTCGCGCTGCCGCCAGGATCTTTACCTGTGAAGTGATGTGGGACGCCGCTTCCCGCACAGTCACCCTTACCGGCGGCGCCGTGCTGGAATCCGGCGAGACCTTCTACGATGCCGATGAACTGCTTTGGCTTACTCGCATCGTGTATCATGAGGCGGGCAATCAGAAACTGGACGGCAAGGTTGCCGTGGCCAACGTGGTGCTCAACCGCAAGGCCAGCGATCTGTTTCCCAACACGGTATATGATGTGATTTACGATACGCACAGCGGCGTTCAGTTCATCACCAAGTCCGATAAAAGCATTTTCCGCACCCCCACCGCCGAATGCGAACTGGCGGCCAAGCTGGCCATCGAGGGTTATATTACCGCCCCCAACTGCCTGTTTTTCGCCACCAGACGCGCCCATCAGTATTGCTGGGCCTCCCGGCATCGGCAGGTCTACGCCGTCATCGGCGACCATGTATTTTATCTTTGATCTTTGGCAAAAGCGTCCCCGCAGCCGCGGGGGCGTTTTTTGTTTGCTTGACAGCCGCCCCCGGGTTTGCTAAACTGAATCGTGACCATTTTTGAAAGGAGCGCGAGCATATGCCGGATCCCTTTGTTCGCACCCGCCTTCTGTTGGGCGACGCCGCCATGGAAAAACTGGCTCGCAGCCGCGTGGCGATTTTCGGCATCGGCGGGGTGGGAGGACACGCCATGGAGGCGCTGGCCCGCAGCGGCGTGGGCGCGCTGGATTTGATCGACAGTGACACGGTGGCCCTTTCCAATTTGAACCGCCAGATTATCGCCACCCATCAGACGTTGGGAATGTATAAGGTGGAAGCCGCCCGGAAGCGGCTGGCCGACATCGCGCCCAGTTGCGATGTGCGTACCTATCCCACCTTTTTCCTGCCGGAAACGGCAGACAACTTTGATTTTACGCAATACGATTATATCATCGACGCCATCGACACCGTTTCCGGCAAGGTGGAACTCGCGCTTCGGGCAAAAGCGGCGAACACCCCGCTCATCAGCGCCATGGGGGCGGGCAACAAGCTGGATCCTACCGCGTTTCGTGTGGCCGATATCAGCAAGACCTCGGTTTGTCCGCTGGCGCGGGTTATGCGGCGGGAACTGAAAAAGCGGGGGATCGCCCATCTCAAGGTGGTTTATTCTCAGGAGGAGGCGCTGAACCCCCTTCCCGTTCCCGCGGAAGAGGAAAGAATGGGTTCCCGGCGCAGCACGCCGGGTTCTACGGCCTTTGTGCCCTCGGTGGTGGGGATGATTCTTGCCGCCGAGGTGATAAAAGATCTGACGAAAGACTGTTTCCGGCAAGCGGAGCGGGCTTCCGCCGAACATCCGTGAGCGAATCGCCGTCTTGGGAGGAAAAACGATGCGTCCGATGGAACTCTGGCAACAGGCGGAGCGCAGCCTGATTAAAAAATACCGGAAGGAGCTCTGGGGCCCCTTTATCACCGCCATTCAGCAATATCAACTGGTGCAGGCGGGCGACAGGATCGCCGTTTGCATCTCCGGCGGAAAGGATTCCATGCTCATGGCCAAGCTGATGCAGGAACTGCAGCGCCACGGCGAGGCACCCTTTGAAGCGGTCTTTCTCTGCATGGATCCCGGCTACAATGCCGAAAACCGCAAAAAGATCGAAGAAAACGCCGCGCTGCTGCATATCCCGCTGACGATTTTTGAAACCGACGTTTTTCAATCGGCGGAAAAGGCCGGCGGCAGCTCGTCGCCCTGCTATCTTTGTGCTCGTATGCGGCGGGGCAATCTGTACGCCGAGGCCAGGCGGCTTGGCTGCAACAAGATCGCGCTGGGCCATCATTTCAACGACGTGATCGAAACTGCGGTGATGAGCATGTTTTACGGCGGTCAGCTTCAAACCATGCCGCCCAAGCTCCGCAGCCAAAACTTTCAGGGGATGGAACTCATCCGTCCCCTTTACCGGGTGCGGGAGGCGGATATCATCGCATGGGCCCGCTATCACGGGCTGGCGTTTATCCGCTGCGCCTGCCGCGTCACTCAGCGCAACGCCGCGCTGGAAAACGGGAGCAAGCGGCAGGAGGTCAAGCGTCTATTGCAGGAACTGAAGAAAACCAATCCAAACATCGAAATCAGCATCTTCAACAGCGTTCACGCCGTCTGCCTCGATACCTTTCCTGGCTATAAATCCGGCGGCGAAGCGCACAGCTTTCTGGAGCGCTATGCGGAACCATAAAAGCGGGCAAACGCCCGCTTCTTTTTGAATAAATTGTAAATAAGTGGGGGGGATATTGCAGCGGCATCACCGAAGCAATATAATGATTTTACAATGGTTGCAGCTACGAATGAGAAAAGGAGGCCGCTGATATGAAACGAAAGATTGCCCTTGTGCTTTTGTGCGCCGTGATGCTTTGCGCCCTGCCGGTTTTCGCCGCCGGGAACACCGTCACTGCCGTCATTCCCGACTATACCTGGGAGCTGGAATATCAGGAGGTAGATTACGCCCGCTCGCTTTATCCGCCCATTAACTACAAAGACGTCACCTATTTCCCCATGACGTGGGATTATTGCCGCCTGCTGTCGCTGACCTCCAGTTGGATCGAAGGGGAAGGGCTCTTTATCGCCTATACCGGCATTTCTTATAACAAC
>JAFZPW010000164.1 GCA_017552495.1 Clostridia bacterium
GATAGATCCTGTCCAGCGTCCGCACCGCACGAAACACGGTGTTGATCCAGACGATGCGAAACAGGCAGGAGCCCAGAAGCGCGATGGAGGTGGGCAGCCAGGATTTCCCCAGCCCCCGCAGCCCGCCCGCGCCGATCTCCATCCAGCCGCAGAGGAAATAGGGCGCGCAAAGATAATGCATCCGGGTATAGCCCACCGCGATGATCTGCTCCCGCAGCCCCTCGGCGTCGGAAGCATAGATGCCCAAAAGCGGATGATGCAGGAAAAACACCGTCATCCCCAGCGTGCCGCCGATGATGGTGACGGTGACCAGGCAGATGCTCATCACCCGCCGGATCCGCGCAGGTTTGCCCGCGCCAAGATTCTGGCTGACAAAGGTGATGCAGGCCTGATAAATGGCGTTCATGGAGATGTAAACAAAGCCCTCGATGTTGGCCGCCGCGGCGTTGCCCGCCACAACGGTGGAGCCAAAGGAATTGACGGACGACTGGATCACCACATTGGACAGGGAAAACAGACTGCCCTGGATGCCGGCAGGCAGACCGATGCGGATCATCTCTTTCAGCTTGTCGCCATAAATACGGATCTCTTTTCGCATCAGGCGGCAGCAATCGTCCCGCAGCATCAGGCATCGCAGCACCAGCAGGCAGGAAATGAGCTGTGAGGCCGCCGTGGCCAGCGCCACCCCTGCCACGCCCATGGAAAAGACGATGACCGTAAGCAGATTGAGAGCCACGTTCACCGCCCCCGCCGCCGAGAGGATATACAGCGGGCGCTTGGTGTCGCCCACCGCCCGCAAAACGGCGGCGCCGAAGTTATAGGCGATGTTGAAGGGCATGCCGCAGAAATAAATCTTCAAGTAAAGCGAGGCCAGCGGCAATACATCCTCCGGCGAGCCCATCAGCCGCAAAAGCGGCGTGGAAAAAATCAGTCCCACCGCTCCGGCCAGCAGACCGATGACGGCGCTGGCGGCCACGGCACAATGCACCGTTTCGGAAACAGCCTTTTCGTTGCGGGCGCCGTAATAACGGGCCACCAGTACGTTGCAGCCAACCGAGACGCCCATAAACAGGTTGACCAGCAGATTGACCAGCGCGCCGGTGGAGCCCACCGCCGCCAGCGAGGCGGCGCCGGCAAACTTCCCCACTACGATCACATCGGCGGCGTTATAGAGAAGCTGCAGCACCCCCGAAAGGATTAGCGGCACCGAAAACCGGATGATCTTCCCCAGCAGCGGGCCGTTGACCATATCCATGCTTCTCACTTTGCTCATATACTCCCCCCCCTCAAGGGAAAAATGCCGCTTTCGTTGCGGGAAAGCGGCATTTTGATTCCTTATGCTTCTTCCTTCGGCGGCGACGGCAGTTTGCTCACCTGCGTCCACGCCACCCGGTGATCGGTGATCTCCAGCACCTTGATGTGCAGTCCCAGCACCTCCACCTCGGGGTGCGACCCGTCTTCTGGAATGACCGAAAGCTGGCTGAATACCAGCCCGCCCATCGTTTCGTATTCGTCCTCCACCTCTTCAGGCAGCTCCAACGCCAGCGCCTCGGCCACATCTTCCATTTCGGCAGAACCGGCGATGCGCCACAGGTTGTCCCCAAGCTGGGAAATCTCCTGCTCCTCCACGGTGTCGAACTCGTCGTAGATCTCGCCCACCAGTTCCTCCAGCAGATCTTCCATGGTCACAAGACCCGAGGTGCCGCCGTATTCGTCCACCACGATGGACATATGGATCTTTTGCTTCTGCATTTCCCGCAGCAGCACGTCGGCCTTCACCGATTCGGGCACAAAATGGGCCGGACGCAGCAGCTCGCGGAAGGGCTTGGGCTTGTCGGTCTTGCCGTTGAGCAGATAATCCCGGGTGTGGAGGATGCCGATGATGTCGTCCACGTCCTCGCCGCACACCGGGAAGCGGGAAAGACCGCTTTCTTCAATGATGCGGATGATCTCCGCGTCGGTGTCCTCCAGCCAAATCACCGTCATATCGGTGCGGTGCACCATCACTTCTTCGGCGGTGGTGTCGTCAAACTCAAAAATGTTCTCGATCATCTCTTTTTCGCCGCTCTGGATGGCGCCGCTCTCTTCGCCTGCGTCCACCATCAGGCGGATCTCATCTTCGCTGACCTCCGCCACCTCGGCGGCAGGATTGACGCCGAACAGCCGGATGAGCAGGCCTGCGGCAGCCATCAACGCTACGGCCAGCGGATGGAGCAGCCGGCTGAGGGCATAAGCCGCGGAAAAAACCGTTCTCCCGGTTTTTTCCGCCCGGTGACGTGCGTAAAGCGCGGGAGCGAAATCCACCGCCATCACCGCCAAAAGCACCAGCACGGCCCAAAGCAACCCCGTGACCGCGCCCCGCCACATTCCCAGCGGCAGCGCCCCCAGCTTCTCTTCCAGCCGCAGTGTCAGCGGATTAAAGACCGCAAAAAAACCGAATCCCACTGCGCCCACCCGCATGGCGGCACAGAAGTCATCCGGCTCCTGAACGGTCGGCAGCAGCTTGGCCGCCTTTTTATCGCCGTCTTCCGCAGCACGAATGAGCTTGCTCTCGCTGCACTCCCGCACAGCATGAGCAGCCAGGGAGCAAAACACGGCCAAAAATACAAATAAGATCTCTGCGATGATCCATCGTCCAACGGGATCCAAGGATATTCCCCCTTAAATCATCCGGCGCACGCCGGTTTCTGACAGATATTGTATCACAATCTCCCGGGAGAATCAATATCTATTCCGGGAATATTCTGATTCCGCTCCGCAGGTTAAATGCAGAGGCCGCCGCGGCAGCAAAAGCCGCACAGCAGATTGGCCAGACAAAGGCTGGCGCAATAGCGGCCCATGCTCAGGCCGGCGTAACCTCCGGCGCTGCGGTAGGCGGCGGCGCCGCTCTCAAGCTGGCTGAGATAGGTCTCGTATTCGGCGTTGCCGGGATCCATCCGGCAGGCCTGACGGGCGTGCTCCAACGCGGTGATCCGGTTTCCCATGCCCGCCTGCGCCACGGCGGAATAATAATACCAGCGAGCCGTTTTGTCGGTGATGCCCGCCAGCACATGGAGCGCCTCGGCATAATGCCGCACGGCAATATAATTGCGTGCCGCCCGGAGCAGATCTGTCTCGCCGTCGGCCTGACGGGAATCGCGTCCTGTCTCGCGGAACCCCATGAAGGGATCCCAGGTATAGGTGCGCCATGCGCCGCCGTAACCGTAGCCATAGCCGTAATCGTAATTCTGGTAGCCGGAGGCGCCCTGTCCCGCCGAAGCATAAGGGCCGGTTTGTCCGTTTTTGATAGCGTCGTAAGCCGCGTTGATCTCCTTCATCTTTGCCTCGGCGCTCTTGTCGCCGGGATTGACATCGGGATGGTACTGTTTGGCGAGCCTGCGATAAGCCTTTTTGATTTCTTCGTCGCTGGCGTCTCGGTCGACGCCCAAAACAGTATACGGATCGCGCACCAGCGTCCCTCCTTCCCTTTGCTCTTTGTCGTCAGGCTTCGCCTGCGACGTCTTCTCCCTTTTCCTGCCGGATGCGCGCCTGATGATAGCGCGTCCAAACCCCGGAATAGAGAATATTTGTTAAAATGCCGGCGTCCCGCACCAGTGGGAGCCGATCAAACGCCTCGACGCACCGCGCGGCCGTCATCAGCAGCATGGGTTCGCACGCCGCCAGCGGGCGGCATTCGCCCCAAAGCGCCAGCAACGGATTGTAGCGGCCATGTTTCGCATCCTTTTTCATATCCACGCAGGCGTCTTCCAAATAAATGAGCTGTCCCAGCGCAAAGGCCGTTTCCCGAACGGCAGGCGTCCAGCGGTCATTTTTGAAGCAAAACACAGCGGCCATCAGCCGCCCGAAGCAGGCGGCGGCCCGGTCTGGCACGGGATCGTTGGCCTTTTCCAGCGCCGCAAGCGCGCTCAATTCTTCCTCAATGGCGGCGCACTGTGCGGGCCGCGCCTCTTTGACCCGCTCATAGGCCTGTTTCAGCAGCACGGCGGCGCCTCGCTTGAAGCGGTCGCCCTCGTCCCGCCAGTCGTCCAGCAGCTTATAATACGTCAGCGCCACATTCATGTCGGCGGCATAGTCGGTGATCTCGTTCTGCCAGAAGGACTGGGGCTTGCCGGGATGGGCGGCACAACGGCGCTCGCCCGCCTGCTCCTCCGGCTCATAGAGCGACGAAAGCAGCAGAATGAGAAAGGTCATATCGTAATTGAGCGTCATACGGGAAACGGCGCCGTATTTTTCCCGCAGCCGGTAGCAAAGGCCGCAGTAGCAAGCCCGGTATCGGCGATATTCCGCTTCGCTCAGGCCGTCTTTGGCGGCCACCACATAACCGAACATCTTAACTTTTGCGAATAAAACTCTCGCCGCATCTGGGGCAGGTAATGCGGATCTTCCCCTTTCCTTTTGGGACGCGGGTGGTCACCCCGCAGCCGGGGCATTTATAAAAGCGGTAATATTTCTTCTGCTTGACGCGCTGGCAAAGCGCGGTGAATTTTCTGGTGAGCTGGTAGCGCAAGGTCAGATAGGCGTTGTTTTCGGCGCGGCGCTTATAGGTGTTGCGGGAAAACATCCGGACATAGCCCCACACCAGAATCACGATGGTCAAAAGCCAGAAACCGACCCGCAGCGCCCCTTTCAAAGCCACTGAAAGCAGCAGCGTAATCATGGCAGCCGTCGTCAGAAAGCGGGAAAGCTGATCCACCCCGTATCTTCCGGCAAAGACTTTTTGCAGCCAACTTTTCATAAGGTAATGCCTCCAGTAAAACTCCATGAAATCAGAACAGCGCCCGCAGGCTTCGTCCCGGTGCGAATCTTGTTCTATTCTAAAGGTTTTTCCCGGGACTGTCAAAACCAATCGGCCCCTTTTAACATATTATTTACGATTCGCAGGAAAACGAACGGCGCACAATCAAAAGAACGGGATTTTTTCCTGTTCTCTCCGCTTCTCCGTCTGACGGATCCAAAAGGGCTCGCCTTCTCCACAAACTGCGCAAAAGGCCGCCTTTTCCGCATCCCCGCGGCCGCACCGCTCCCCTTCTTCTGATGGCTGTGGCGGCAAAGCGGCACGGGAAACACGGTACGATTTTACTGCTTCGGGAAGCGGAATTCCGCAAAAACGCTCTGCTGAAACCAAAATCGGCGCGGCCATATGGCTACGCCGATTTTCTGCATCCTTACTGTTTCCTTGCCCGACCCCGCGGTTTATTTTACCGACAGCAGCTCGCGGGCGTGGCAGATCACCTTGACGCAGCCCTCGATGCCCAGCGTGTCGCTGTTGAGGCACAGATCGTAATTGTCCGCGTCCTCCCACGCCTGGTCGTAATAGTGCTGGCAGTAGCGCGCCCGCTGTTTGTCCCGGTCACGGACGGTTTTTTTGATGGTTTCCTCTTTGTCGCCGTATTCGCCGACAGCCCGCTTGCAGCGGGACTCCAGATCGGCGGAAACGTAAACCCGCAGCAGCGGCTTTTCGCGCTTCAGCACGCCGTCGGCGCAGCGGCCCACGATGACGCAGGGTCCCTTGTCCGCGAGCTGGCGGATGGCGTTTGCCTCAGCCAGATAGACCTGATCGGCCAGCGAAAGCACATTGGGGCCAAAGGTGCCGCCCGAGGCGGTGACGTTGGTGACAATGGAAAACAGGAGGCTCTGGGTCAATTGCTTCTCCTGTCCCCGGATAAAGTCCACGGCAAGGCCGCTCTCTTTGGCGGCCAGATCGATGATCTCCTTGTCGTAAAAAGGAATGCCCAGCGCGTCGGCCACCTTTTGACCGATCTGGCGGCCGCCGCTGCCGTATTGCCGGCTGATGGTGATGATGATATCGTTCATAAAGCATCGCTGCCTTTCCGTCATGGGGCGGGATCGTCCCGTTTTCTCTCAGTTTACCCGCTTTGGCTCGGAATGTCAACCGAAAGCCGCCTGCCCCGCCCGGGAAAACAAAAAAGCACCCCGGAAGGGGGTGCTTGGTTTGCTTTGACGCTCAGTCTGCAGTGTAGGGCAGCAGCGCGATGTGACGGGCACGCTTGATGGCCGTGGTCAACTGGCGCTGATGCATGGCGCAGGTACCGGTCATACGGCGGGGCAGGATCTTGCCGCGGTCGGAAGTATACTTCCGCAGCTTGGCGGTGTCCTTGAAATCGATGCACTCGACCTTATCCACGCAGAACTGGCAAACCTTGCGGCGGCGGCGATTGTCGCGGGCCGGACGCTCGGGCCTGGTGTTCTCTTTTTCCATGAATCGTTCCTCCTTCTGAAAAGGTTAAAACGGGAGATCGTTGTCGTCGCCGGGCAGCGCGGCAAACTCGTTGCCGCCCAGGTCGGCGCCCATGGGATCGAAGCCGCCCCCGTTGTCGTGACGGGGCTGGCTGTCGCGCTTGGGCTCAGCAAAAAAGACCTCGCTGGCCACGACCTCCACCGACTTGCGCTTCTGACCGTTTTTGTCCTCCCAGGTTCGGGTCTGAATTTGACCCTCCACGGCCACAAGCTGGCCCTTGACGAAATAGCGGCTGACAAACTCGGCGGTATTTCTCCAGGCGACCACATCAATAAAGTCGGTCTGGGGCTGTTCGCCGGAGCGGGTATAGCTGCGGTTGACGGCAAGGGTGAATGACGTGACGGAAGTTCCGTTCTGTGTCTTACGAAGCTCGGGATCGGCAGTCAGCCTGCCCATAAGAATGGCCTTGTTCAGCATTCTGATTCCTCCCTCTTATTCCTTCGCGACGATAATAGAGCGGATGATGCCGTCGGTGATCTTGTAGATACGATCGAGTTCGGCGGGGAAATCCGGCTTGCTGTCGAACTCCACCAGGACGTAATAGCCCTCGGGCATATCGTCGATGGGATAGGCCATGCGACGCTTGCCCCACTGATCGATCTTGGTGATCTCACCGTTCTCGGCGATCAGGTTGGTAAACTTCTCCACCACGGCATTGATATTCTCTTCAGACAGCGTGGCGTTGACGATAAAAATCGTCTCGTACTTACCGTTGATTTTCGGCATGATTCTTGCACCTCCTTCTGGACAAATGGCCTGCGCATAACGCAGACAAGGATAACATAGTTATGATACACATCCTTCTTTCAAAAGTCAAGTAAAATTTTTCGGTTGACGGCTGAAAATCCCTGTGTTATGATGATATCCGATCAAAAAACGTTTCGGAGGCCTCCGCATGAAAAAAATCGTCTTGAAATTCACCCGGCTGCTCATCGGCCTTTCCATCATGAGCTTCGGCTCGGCCATGGCGCTGGTTGCCGATCTGGGCATGGAGCCCTGGGACGTGTTGAACGACGGCATGGCGAAATTTTTGCAGGGGCGCATCGGCATCACGCTGCCCAACGGCGCCGATCTCATCACTTTCGGCCGCGCCAACATCACCATCGGTTTGATGATCCTGCTGATCGACGTTCTCTGCCGGGAAAAGGTGGGCTTCGGTACCTTTATCAACATTCTGATCTGCGGCAACATCGTGGACTTCTGCACCGGCGACATGATTCCCGGGCTGGCCCTTTTGCCCGATTACCGCGGGCTTCCCTTAAGCGTCAGTCTGGTTCCCCGCCTGATCCTTTGTGTGCTGAGCCTGCTGCCCGCCGCCTTCGGCATGTACGTTTATATGTCGGCGCGGCTGGGCTCCGGCCCCCGGGACGGGCTGATGGTGGTTCTGACCCGCCGGCTGAAAAAATGGCCCGTGGGCGGCATCCGTGTGCTGTTGGAGGGCTGCGCTCTGCTTCTGGGCTGGATCCTTGGCGGCACCGTGGGCATCGGCACCATTCTTCTGGTTCTTCTTTCCGGCCCGGTGATGCAGGTGATTTTCAAACTGGCCGGTTTCGACGTGCGCCAGCTTCGGCATGAAACCATCCCCGAAACCGTCGCCGCCGTGCGAAATGCGCTGGCAAGCAAAAACGCATAAAATACCTCTTGATTTTTTTCAAAAAATCCGTTATGATATATGGGCAGCCGAAAAGCGGCTGCCCGCAGAGCAGTTGATTGTTTCGGTTTGTATTTGCTTTTTGCTGGAATAGCTCAGTCGGTAGAGCAGCTGATTCGTAATCAGCAGGTCGCGTGTTCAAGTCACGTTTCCAGCTCCATCCCCACGAAACCCTTCGGTTTCGTGGGGTCTTTTTTCCGCACAAAAAGCCTCCGCCAAAGGCGCGGAGGCTTTTTTCTGTTGTTATGATGTTGTTCAGCCGCCGATCCTGGCAAACTCTTCTTTTATGGCCTTGAGATGCGCGGGATTGGTCATCAGCTCAATGGCAGTGAGCACAAAGCCCTTGACATAGCGAAAGGAATTGTCAAAGGCGCTCTGGGAACGGGCCATCTCGCAAAACTCGGCGGTGTGAGCATAATACTGCCCACCCGCACAAGGCCCCATCCAGCTTTGCAGTTGAATGGCGGGGCACTCATAACTTACGTCGCCCACGTCGGACGATCCCATGTGCGGCTTGTCGCCCATCCGCTGGATGGTCACGCCGAACTTTTCCACCTGCCGACAAGCCAGTTCGTTGAGATACTGATTGCTGTTGGTGTCCTTAAAGTCCTCCTCGTCCCGGGAGATCTTGACGGTGGTGCCGGTACCCAGCGCCGCGCCCCGGGCGCAATCCTCCACCCGCTTGACCACGGCGTCCAACTGCTGAGTTTTGCTGGAGCGAATATAAAACAGCGCGTTGGTATAGTCGGGAATGATGTTGGGCGCTTCGCCGCCGTTCTGGATTACGCCGTGGATGCGCACGTCGTCTTTTGTCTGCTGCCGCAGGGCGTTCACCAGATTGAAGAAATTAATCATGGCGTCCAGCGCGTTAAGTCCCTCTTCCGGCGCCGAAGCGGCATGGGAGGTCCTGCCGAAAAACTCGAACCGTCGTGCGCAGATGGCCATGGAATTCATGGAGCTTTCGTCCCGGTTGGCGGGATGCGCCATCATAGCAACGTCCATCTCCCGGAAAGCGCCCTTGCGGGACATTTCCACCTTGGAGCCGGCAGTTTCTTCCGCCGGGGTGCCGATGACATAGATCTCGGCGCCGTATTCGTCGGCAAACTCCCGCATGGCGATGGCCGCAGCCAGTGACATCATGCAGATCAGATTATGGCCGCAGCCGTGCCCCAGTTTAGGCAGCGCGTCG
Organism: Clostridia bacterium; assembly: GCA_017552495.1. GTDB lineage: Bacteria > Bacillota > Clostridia > Oscillospirales > Butyricicoccaceae > UBA4644. The sequence goes on from JAFZPW010000164.1 coordinate 9,100, forward strand.
TATTCCGACAGCATGGCGATTTTCGGCCCCGGTTTTTTGCCTTTGTAAACGGCGCGGTACGCGGTGGGGATATCGCAATAGGTTTCTTCCACTGCAAACCCGTAATGCCGCAGCTTTTTCACCTGAAGGTCCTTGGCGAAAACCTCCTGATGTCCCAGTTCGGGATGCGCATGGATCGCGAGAGACATCTCGATCATCTCGTCCCGCAGAGAATCCACGAGACCGGATACGCGCTGCATGGTGTTTTGATCCATAAATACCTCCTGAAAACGGGGATATGCTCCCGCAGAAGTGCGCGGGAGCATATCCAAAGCGTGAAAACCGGATTAGAACGGGCCCAACTGGATCAATTGCGCCACGATGACGAACACCAGGCCGAGGCCGTACTGACTCAGCATGATGGGCAGGAACCACTTGGCCCACTTTTCCCAGGGGATCTTTGCCAGAGCCAGAGAAGCCATCAAAACGCCGCTGGTGGGCGTAATGGCGTTGGAGATACCGTCGCCCAACTGGAAAGCAATAACCGCGGTCTGGCGCGTGACGCCCACCAGATCAGACAGCGGGGCAAGGATGGGCATGGTGACAGCAGCCTGGCCGGAGCCGGAGGGAATCAAATAGTTCATCAGACACTGGAAGATATACATGCCCACGGCGGACAGCCACGAGGGAAGCTGGGTCAGAACGCTGGCGGCGGCGTGGAGAATGGTGTCCAGAATATTTCCCTGCGTCAAAATCCACAGGATGCCGTTGGCAACGCCGATGACCAACGCACCGGAGCAGATGTTGGTCATGCCCTCGGCAAGCGACTGGCCAAAGCCGTTGAGCCCCATCTTGCTGACGATGGCCACCAGAATGGCCATACCAAGGAACAAAGCGCCGATCTCATAGAAATACCAGCCTTCTTTGATTACGCCCCAGACCAGCAGAATGATGGTGAGAATGAAAATTACCAGACAGATCTTTTCCCGAATGCCGAACTTTACATCCTTGACATCCATGTTGAGTTCTTCCCGTGTTTTGTCAAACTCGTGCATGGTGCTGAGCGTGGGGGTTTTCTTGACCTTGAGCGCATAGCGGCAAACCAGGAAGATGGTCACGCCCAGCATGACCGCCAGCATGATGATGCGATACCATGCGCCGCTGAAAGCGGGCAGCTCGGCGATACCCTGCGCCACGCCCACGTTAAAGGGATTCAGAATCGAGCAGGAAAAGCCCACCGCGGTAGAGCCGATGACGATGGCGGTGCCGGTGATCGAGTCGAATCCCACCTGCAGCGCCAGCGCCACCATGATGGGAATCAGGAGGACAATTGGGTTTCTTTGTTACTGATTTTTCAGCACAATCAACTAATGCATCATTGTCCATTAAATTAATTCCCACATATCCAGTTGTTGCTAATGTTAATAATTGTTTTGCTGATACAGCAAATTTACCTGCGACCGCACAAAGACAACTATAAATTGAGGGAAGACTTATTGCAGGTTTATTTGCTGCTTTAAGTGTTTCTATCCACCTAGTAAGATCATCTTTATCTGTCTCA
>JAFZPW010000165.1 GCA_017552495.1 Clostridia bacterium
GGCTGCGGGATCTGGGCAACACGCTGATTGTGGTGGAACACGACGAAGATACTATGCTGGCCGCCGACGACATCATCGACGTAGGCCCCGGCGCGGGCGTCTACGGCGGGCAGATCATCGCTGTCGGCAACGCGAAGAAAATCATGAAATGCAAAAACTCGCTGACCGGTCAATATCTTTCCGGAGCGAAACGCATCCCGCTGCCCGCGGCGCGGCGGGATGGCAACGGGGGCTGGCTTACCGTCCGGGGCGCGTCCCAGAATAACCTTCGTCATATTGACGCCGCCATTCCGTTGGGCACCTTTTCGGTGGTCACCGGCGTTTCGGGCAGCGGAAAGAGCAGCCTGATTAACGAAATCTTGTATAAGGCGCTGGCGGCTCAGCTCAACGGCGCCCGCGCCCGTCCCGGAAAACACGACGGCATTGAGGGGATGGAAGCGCTGGACAAGGTTATCGCCATCGACCAGAGCCCCATCGGGCGGACGCCTCGCTCCAATCCCGCTACCTATACCGGTTTGTTTGGCGATATCCGGGAACTCTTTTCCAAAACGGTGGACGCCAAGAGCCGCGGCTATGGTCCGGGACGGTTTTCCTTCAATGTCCGGGGGGGACGGTGCGAGGCCTGTCAGGGCGACGGCCTGCTCAAGATCGAAATGCACTTTTTGCCCGATATCTATGTTCCCTGCGATGTGTGCAAGGGAAAGCGCTACAACCGGGAAACGCTGGAGGTGCGCTACAAGGGTAAGAATATTTACGAGGTGCTGGACATGACGGTGGCCGAGGCGCTGGCGTTTTTCGATAACCAGTCCAGACTGAAAAAGAAACTTCAGACCCTCTACGATGTGGGGCTTTCTTATGTCAAACTGGGACAGTCGTCCACCACCCTCTCCGGCGGCGAGGCCCAGCGGGTCAAACTGGCCACCGAACTGGCCCGTCGCGCCACGGGCCGCACGATTTATATTCTGGACGAGCCGACCACCGGCCTGCATGCTTACGATGTTCACAAACTCATCGAGGTGCTGCAAAAACTGGTGGACGCAGGAAACACCGTGGTGGTCATCGAGCACAATCTGGATGTTATCAAGACGGCAGATTATATTCTTGATCTTGGCCCCGAAGGGGGCGACAGGGGCGGCGCCGTTGTGGCGCAGGGAACGCCGGAAGAAGTGGCGGAGACTCCCGGTTCGTACACTGGCGAGTATCTGAAAAGGATCCTGCAGCGGGATCGTGCACGGGAAGAACGGTAACTTTTTTCAAAATCAGCAGAAAACCTCTTCCCAAATCCAAAAGGATATAGTAAAATAGCAACAGGAAAAATAAAAAAAGGCGGCGATGATTTTGGAAACTCCCAAGTACAAACGCATTCTGCTGAAGATCAGCGGCGAGGCGCTGGCCGGTGAGCAGAAGACCGGGCTGGACTTTTCCACGCTGCACCGTGTGGCTGAGGCTATCGGCTCCTGCGTAAAGACCGGAGCGCAGGTCGGCATCGTGGTGGGCGGCGGAAATTTCTGGCGCGGCGTGAAAAACGGGGAAGGAAAGCTGGAGCGCACCCGATCGGATTACATGGGTATGCTGGCCACCGCCATGAACGGCCTTGCCGTCTGCGACGTGTTGGAGCAGCACGGTATCCCCGCCGTGGTGCAGACTGCGCTGGACATTTCCCGAGCCGCCGAAGCGTACGATCGCTCCCGCGCCGTTCGCTATCTGGAAGAGGGAAGGGTGGTCGTCTTTGCCTGCGGCAGCGGATGTCCCTATTTCTCCACCGACACGGCGGCGGCCTTGCGGGCGGCGGAAATTGAAGCCGATGCGATCCTTTTGGCTAAGAATATCGACGGCGTTTACGACGCCGACCCCGCGAAAGTCCCCACCGCGAAGAAGTTTCACCGAATCTCCTATGACGAGGTGCTGGCCCGCGGCCTCGGCGTGATGGATGCCACTGCCACCGCCCTTGCCATGGATAACCACATCCCCGTGCTGGTCTTTGCCCTGAAAGATCCCGCCAATATTCGGCGCGTGCTGCTGGGCGAGGATATCGGCACCTATGTGGGCTCCGACGTTTGATCCCGCAGAGCCAGAGCTCTGCTTCCATCTGATTTGAAACCAACCAACTTGACGGAGGTGTTTTTATGAACGCAAAATGTGAAGGCTACATGCACAAAATGGAAAAATCCATCGAACTGATGAAGCAGGATTTTAATACCATCCGCGCCGGTCGCGCCAATGCCGCCGTGCTGGATCGCATCATGGTGGACTATTACGGCGTTCCCACGCCCATTCAGCAGATCGCCTCGATCTCCACGCCAGAGCCCCGGATGCTGGCCATCCAGCCCTGGGACGCCAGCGCGCTCAAACTCATTGAAAAGGCGATCCAGTCCTCGGAGTTGGGCATCAATCCCACCAACGACGGGAAAATGATTCGCCTGCTGTTCCCTCAGCTCACCGAGGAGCGTCGACGCGACCTGACGAAAGAGATGAAGAAAATGGCGGAGGATACCAAGGTTGCCATCCGCAACATCCGTCGCGACGCCATCGATACGTTTAAAAAGGAACAGAAAGCCTCTGAAATTACCGAGGATGACCTGAAGCTGCTGGAAAAAGATATGCAGGAGCTCACCGACAAATATTGCAAGGTCGTGGATACTGAAGCCGCCGCCAAGGAGCAGGAGCTGCTGGAAATCTGAGCGCATCGCGGTTTTGTTCTGCGGCTGCAAGCGAGAAACCAATGGGCGGCGCTGTGCGCCGCCTTCTTTTGAGGAAGAAATATGCTGTTTTCCAAGAAAAAAAAGCCCCTTTTGCTGGATCCGGAGAGGATTCCCGTTCATGTGGCGGCGATCATGGACGGCAACGGCCGCTGGGCGCAGAAGCGGGGCTTGCCACGCACGGCGGGCCACTCTGCCGGGAGCGAGACCTTTCAGCGGGCGGCAGAGCATCTTTCCGATCTGGGCGTAAAATACTTTACCGTTTACGCATTTTCCACCGAAAACTGGAAACGTCCGCCGGAAGAAGTGGGCGAAATCATACGTCTTTTGGAAAAATATCTGCGCCGTGCCATTCGGGAAATGAGGGAAAAGAATATCCGTCTGCGGTTTTTTGGCGATCTTTCTCCCATTCCGGAGAATCTGCGCGCATTGATCGAGGAAACGGACGCCATTTCGCAGACCACCGGCGGGATGCAGGTTAATGTCTGTCTGAATTATGGCGGACGAGCTGAACTGACTCGCGCTGCGCGGCTGCTGGCAGAAGATTGTAAAGCTGGACGACTTAACTCCTCTGATATCACGGAAGAGGCGGTTTCCGCCCGCCTGTATTCTGCGGATATTCCCGATCCCGATCTGATGATCCGGCCGGGCGGCGAGATGCGGCTTTCTAATTTTTTGCTCTGGCAAAACGCATATACCGAGTTTTATTTTACCGATGTGCTCTGGCCC
>JAFZPW010000166.1 GCA_017552495.1 Clostridia bacterium
GTGGTGGGCATGGGAGACTATGTGATTTCCGATAAGGAAAATCATGCCAGCATTTATGACGGCATCAAACTGAGCTACGGCAAGATGCTGCGCTTCAAGCACGCCGACATGGAGGATCTGGAGCGGCAATTGCAGAAGGTGCCCGAAAGCGCGGGCAGCCTGATCGTGACCGACGGCGTGTTTTCCATGGGCGGCGACATCGCCAAACTGCCGGAGATCGTGGCGCTGGCGAAGAAATACGGCGCCCGCGTGATGGTGGACGACGCCCACGGTCTGGGCGTGATCGGAGAGGGAGGACGAGGCACGGCCAGTTATTTTGGCCTGGAAAATGACGTGGACATCTATATGGGCACTTTCAGCAAGTCGCTGGCGTCGCTGGGCGGTTATATGGCGGCCTCGGCCCGGGTGGTGGACTATGTGCGGCACAGCAGCAGACCGTTTATCTTTTCCGCGTCGATCCCCCCGGCAAATTGCGCCACGGCGCTGGCAGCGCTCAGAGAACTCAAGGAGCATCCCGAACTGCCGGAGAAGTTGGCGCACATCGCCGGCTATGCGAGAACCTGCTTGAAGGAAAAGGGCGTTTCCATCCGGGAGGCTGAAACGCCGATCATCCCCATCTATACCCATGATATTCTGAACACACTGGAGACAGCGCGAAAGATCTATGAGGGCGGCGTTTACGTTAATCCCGTTTTGCCGCCGGCAACGCCGCCTTCGGACTGCCTGCTGCGCACCAGCTATATGGCTACACTGACCGAGGCGCTGGTGGACGAGGCCAGCGACATCATTGCGTCTGTGGTGGGAGGAAAATAAGATGGAGAAGATCGCCGTCGTCACCGGAGGAACCTCGGGCATCGGACTGTGTACCGCAAAGGCGCTGGCTCGGCAGGGCTGCCGCGTTTACACGCTGAGCCGTCGGGGGGGCGCGGATCTGCCCGGAATTATGAATCTCTGCGCCGACGTGACCGATGAAGAACAGATCGCCCGGGCCGCGGAGCGGATTCTGGCGGAAAGCGGCCGGGTGGATATTGTGGTCAATAACGCAGGTTTCGGCATTTCGGGGGCGGTGGAGTTCACCGACACCGAGGAGGCCAAGCGGCAGTTTGATGTGAACTTTTTCGGTATGGTGCGGGTCAACCGGGTGTTTTTGCCTATTCTGCGGAAGCAGGGCGGCGGGCGCATTGTGAACATCAGTTCGGTGGCGGCTCCGATTCCCATCCCTTTTCAAACTTATTATTCGGCGGCAAAGGCGGCCATCGACAGTTATACCATGGCGCTGGCCAACGAGGTGCGGCCTTTTGGCATCACGGTGTGCGCCGTGCGGCCCGGAGATATTTGCACGGGCTTTACCGCCGCGCGGGCCAAAAGCGTGGCGGGCGACGATGTGTATCAGGGGCGGATCGCCCGCTCGGTGGCGCGGATGGAAAAAGATGAGCAGGGGGGCATGGATCCGCAGAAGGCTGGAAACTATGTCTGCAAAATGGCGCTGAAGGCTCATCCCAAGCCGCTGACCGCCATTCGGCTGGACTATCAGTTTTGTTGCTTTTTGGCAAAGGTGCTGCCTTGCAGGCTGCTTAACCGGCTGATCGGGATGCTGTATGCGGGATAAAGGGCTTTGGATCGCGGCAGCAGCGTTGGCGCGGCACGGCCTGAATTATACCTTTGCCCTGTATGACAGCGGAGCACGGACACTATATTATTTGGAAGTGGATACATGAGGAGGATCGTGATGGAGAGCAGAGTTGCCGTGATCGGCATTGTGGTGGAGAATACGGATTCTGTGGCGGCGCTGAACGAGCTGCTGCATGAGTACGGGGAGTGGATCATCGGAAGGATGGGTATTCCGTATGCAAAGCGGGGCGTCAACGTAATCAGCGTGGCCATTGACGCGCCGCAGGATGTGATCAGCGCTCTGTCGGGAAAGGTCGGAAGGCTGGAGGGCGTGAGCGCCAAAACGGCATATTCCAACGTTGTGCGGCAGGAAGAGGCGGAACGCGGTTGACAATAAGCGAAATCGGCGGTATAATCAAATTGTCGGGAGCACAAGCGCCCGCACGGGGCAGAAGCCCGTCAGTTTGGCAAAAAGAAACGGATATGCACAAGGTATCCTTTTCCCACAAGGGGGAAGGGTGCCTTTTTTGTGCGGAAAGGAAAAGAAGATGAACCATTCGGTGAAAAAACTGGTTTACGCGGCGGTGTGCCTGGCGCTGTGTCTGGTGCTGCCTTTTTTGACGGGACAGATTCCCCAGATCGGAAGCATGCTGCTGCCCATGCATCTGCCTGTTTTGCTGTGCGGTTTCCTCTGCGGATGGAAATGGGGCGCGGCCGTGGGCTTTACGGCGCCGCTTTTGCGGCATTTGCTGTTTCATATGCCCCCCATGCCCGGCGCGATCTCCATGGCTTTTGAGTTGGCGGCCTACGGACTGATCGTGGCGGTTTTGTACCGAAAACTGGGGAAAAAACTGCCGGCGATCTATCTCAGCCTGATCGGCGCCATGATCGGCGGGCGCATTGTCTGGGGTATGGCGCAGACCGTCATTCTGGGAATCAACGGAAAGGGCTTTCCTATGGCGGCCTTTTGGGCGGGCGCTGTGGCAAACGCCGTTCCGGGGATCGTTTTGCAGCTTGTTTTGGTGCCGCTGCTGGTGGTGGCGCTGCAGAAAGCCAAGCTGACCTGCGACTGAAATCGGAGAAATCCAAACGGAAGAACAGGGGAACTCTGTCAAGAGGCAGAGTTCCTTTTTCTTTTCCGGAAACAGGGGGTAGGATGAGGGCAACACTTTTTGAAGGAGGATTTGACCCTATGGCAATCGATCACGCAAAAATCTATCAGCAGTACATTGACGAGGAGCTGGCCGCAGCTTCCGGCACCGAATGGATGGCCGCAGACAACGGCAACATCCGCTGGTGCGGCGGCGGCGACGTGGAGGTGGCGACTCTGAGCACCACCGGTCTGGGCAATTACGACAACACCAAGACCGACGGCAGCGCTTATCCCGCCGGGGCCGTGACCAGTGTTTGGACCCCTTATACGCTGGCCATGGACCGCGGCGTGAAGTTCGCGCTGGATCACACCGCCCCCGAGGACGTGGGCTTTGCCGCCGGCGCCGAAAACGTGGTGCGCGAGTTTGCCCGCGTACAGCTTGCGAGGGAGCAGGACACCTATCGCATCAACAAGCTCTATGCGCTGGCCAACGCCGACAACGCGCACAAGGCTACGCACATCCAGACCATGAATCCCCAGAACGACAACGTGGTGGAAAAACTGTGCGGCCTGATGCAGACCCTGGAGAACGACAGCGAGCGTTCCGGCGGCTTTGTGGCCATGGTGGCCGCCAATCTTAAGACCGCCTTTTTGCAGGCGGCTGCCGACGACTACAACAGCATCACCTTTGAACAGAAGGTAGACATCAACGGCGTGACTTATGAGCATGTGATGATGCTCAATGATCTGCCTTGTATCTTTGTGCCCTCCGGCAGAATGCACACCGCTATCGCCGTGCAGACCGGCCGCGGCCAGCAGGCCGCCGGCGGTATTCTGGAAGGCTCTGGCTCCAAGGATATTTATGCTGTCGTCGTGGCCTGCGACGCCCCCATGGCCATCGCGAAAATCGACAGTCTCAAGCAGTTCGGCCCCGAGGAAAACCAGCTTTTTGACGGCACCGCCATTCAGGCACGCTATTTCTATGATCTGCTGGTGCCCGCCGACAAGGTCGTAACCATTGGCGCTCTGGTGGAGGGCGAATAATGAATATCCGCTTTGCTGAGGATGGCAGGCAGCGCGTTTTGGAGCAGGCGGCGGCGCTGGCCGGTCTGGAAGAACTGCCTCAGGAGGCGGAAGCGCTGCTGGAGGCGGTGGCCTGCGGCGCGGCGGCAATCTGCAACCGGCGCGACCTGCCCCGGGAAATGGAATGGCCGCTGGCGGTTTTGCTGTCGCGGGCGCTGCGTGACGGGGCGGAGCGTCCCGTCACGGCGGTAAAGCGAGGCGACACGCAAATCACTTACGGCCCGGAGGATCTTTCCGCCAAAGTGCTGCTTGGTCCCTTTATCCGGCTGGGGACACCGAAAGGCGGGTGCCGCTGTGAATGAAGAAAGAGCCCTTTTGGCCACGATGACTGACCGGGCGACCGTGTTTCGCGGGATCCGGTCGGGCGCGGGATATGACACGGAGCAGGTCTATACCGACCTGCCCTGCGCCCTTTCGAGAAATTATCAGGGCGGACGGCCCAGACTGACGGGAGAAATGGAGGGCGTTGCGGAGAGCGGTTTTTTTCTGATGCTCTATCTCCCCAAAGGGACGGTGATTCTGGCGGGCGACCGGGCGGAGGTGCTGCGGGAGGGCGTGAAATACGCCGGGATTTGCAGCGCGGCCATGCAGTATCCCACCTATGCCGTCGCGTCTATGGAAGTGCAGGAGGTGACGCCGCTGTGATCGGACTTTCGGAACTGGCGGCCGGACTGGCCGGATACTTGACGGCGGAGACCGGGGTCGCGGCCTTTGCGGGGCGGGTGGAAAATCCCGTGTATCCCTGCTGTTTGGTGGAGGCGGCGGGAAAGACCCGCGCCGGGACGCGGCAACTGGAACGGAGCGTGACGGTGACGCTGGTGTGCTACGGTTCCCGCCGGAGAGAGCGGGAGGAAGGGCTGCAGCTTCTGGATCGGATGGAGGCGGCCGTGGCCGGCGGGTTTACCGTTGGCGGACGGCGATTTTGTCCGAAGGAGATCGAAAGCTGCATCAATGGAAAGGAACTGCCGCAGATCCGGTTCACGCTGGAATTTTACGACGTGCCCTATGGCAGAACGGAGGCGCGGCCCGAAAACGACACGGAAGTCATGGGGTCGCTGGCGCTGCGATGGGACACGGAGAAGGAGGAATGAGAGATGGGCTTGCCCCAGATCATGATTAATTTTAAAACGGCGGGCAGAACGGCCGTCCGCCGGAGTGCCAGGGGACAAGCGGTGCTGCTTCTGGAGGGTGAAGAAAGCGGAAGCGTGTGCTTTTTGCTGCCGGAACAGGTGGAGCAGGCCGGGCTGGATCGGCGAGCCGAAACGCTGGTGAAGCTCTGCTTTTTGGGAAACCCGGCCAGAGTTTGGCTGGGCACTTACCCCGCAGGAGGGGAGCAGGCCGCGCTGGAGGCATGGGAAAAGAACGCGGAGGGCGGATGGCTGTGCGCGCCTGATATGCAGGCAGAGGCAGTGAGCGCTTTTGTCCGTGCGGGACGGGCGGCGGGTAAGCCGCTGCGAGCCGTGGTATCTACCATGGGAACGCCTGACTGCGCCGGCGTGGTCAATTTGACCACTCAGGGGATCCGAGTTTTGCTGGATAACGAGGCGGAGGACATCGCTACGGCGGATTACTGCGCCAGGGTGGCGGGTCTTTTGGCGGGACTCTCGCTGCGGCAGAGCGCCACCTATCATGCGCTTCCCGAAGTGACGGAGTTTCTTCCCAGCGCCGATCCGGCGGGGGATATCGACAACGGACGGCTGATTTTGGATCGCGGCAGCGACGGAGCGCGTCTGGCAAGGGCGGTGACCAGCCTTGTAACGACGGCGGACAGCGGCGAGGCGGCGCTGAAGAAAATCAAGATCGCCGAGGGGATCGACCTGATCCGCGCCGATATCCGCAGCATCTTTGAAAGCGAATATGTGGGAAAGGTGCTCAACGATTATGATTCCAAGCTGCTTTTGGTGACGGCGATCAACGGTTATTTTGCCGGACTGACAGGCAGCGTGCTGGACACGGGGCGGAAGAATCAGGCCTATGTGGATTATGCAGCCCAGAAGGCGTGGCTGGAGAGCCGAAACGTGGATACCCAGCGGATGACCGAAACCGAGATCCTTTCGGCTAACACCGGAAGCCAGGTCTTTTTGAAGGCCAGCGTGCGGTTTGCCGACGCCATGGAGGATCTGGTGTTTGACATCACCATGTAAAGGAGGGAAAGTATGGCGGGACTTTATGCAAATCGAGTGCTTTCCGGATCGTTTGCGGAAATCTGGATCGACGGAAATCGCATCGCGGAAGCCAGCGGAATCCAGATGACCGTAAAGCTGCAGCGCAGCGATGTGCAGATCGGGATGGATATGGATTCCAAGATCACCGGCTGGAAGGGCGAGGGCCAGCTTAGGCTGCGGCAGGTGTTCAGCCGATTTTTTGACATCGTGGAGGGCGCCCGGGAGGGACGCGATATCCGCGTGACCATCACTACTGCGCTGAAGGATCCGGACAGTATGAACGGCGAGGAGGAACGGTACAGCGTGGACAATGTGGCGCTGGACAGCCTGCCGCTGGTGAATTATGCCACCGGAAAGGTAAACGAGCAGGTGGTGCCCTTCCGGTTTTTGCCCAGTGAGCTCAAGCAGCTTTCGGCCATCAACCTGACGGAGGTGGCCTGATGAGCACGGCGGCCCAATGGGCGCAGACGCTGGCCGGAGAAGGGGCGGAACGGTTTGTTCTGACCTTTGACCGGCTGGGTCTGGAGGCCGAATGCCGCACGCTGCGGGCCGGAGAGGTGGAGGAATGCCGCCGGATGGGCGGAGAGCGCGGGCTGCGCTATGCCGTGTATCTGGCCTGTGAGGCGCTGCGGGAGGCGGGTGAGAGCCTGCGGAAGCAGGGCGTGCTGGCAGGCAGCTTTGATATTACCGAACGGCTGGCCTATGCCGATATTCTGGCGGCCGGCAGCGCCATTCTCCGAAAAAGCGGCGCCGGCAGCGCCCGCGTCCATTTGTCGGAGTCGAAGGAAAAAGCGGAGGCTGAAACGATCCCGCTGGCGGTGGAGAACGAAGCGGCGCTTTTCCCGGCGGAGGATCCGGCGGAGCTCGTCTGGCAGGAAAACGGCTGGAAAGAACCGCAGGGGAAAGGTCTGACGCGGCGCTTTGACGGCGAGAAGCCGCAGGAGGATGCGGAAGATCGCGTCTGGGAAATGGCGCGGATCTTTGCCGACAGGCTGGAAGCCGCGGCGGGGAACCTGTGACGGCGGCGGAAGGAGGAAAAATGGCACAGAGAACAAGAACCATGGTTCTGCGGAGGGGCGACGAGGACGAGAGCCAGCGGCTGGCGCTGCCGGTGAATCCCAGGGATGTGGTGATTTCCCGTCCGCAAAATACGCTGAGTTATGTGACCGTGCGGGGCGAGACTGTTCACGCCGCCCGGGGAAGCGGGCTGACGCAGGTGAGTTTGGAGACCTTTTTGCCGGGGAAACATTCGCCTTTTTACAGCGGAAGCGATCCCGAGGAATGTTTGACGCTGCTACGACAATGGGAGAGAGAAGGCGTCCCCGTGCGACTGATGATCTCGGGAACGGAGATCGACGATCTGTTTTTGATCGTGAGCCTGCGGCAAAAGCTGCGGGAGGGCGACGAGGATGTGGGGATCGGCATTGATCTCAAGGAATATAAGTTCATTACACTGGCCGAAGCGGATATCCTGGGCGGCGAGACCGCCGGAGGCTTGTATCGGCGGGAAGATGAACGAAGCATGCCCGCCGTTTACGTCACGGGGGAAAATGAGGATCTTTGGACAGTGGCGCGGCGATATCTGGGTGATGGAAATCTGTGGAAGCGGCTGGCGGCGAAGAACGGGATCAGCGACCCGCATGGTCTTCCCCCGGGAAAGGAGATCTATCTCGCATGAGAGTGTGGCTGGAGGACAACGAGATCACGGGGCTGTGTACCCGGGTAATCGTGGACAAAAATATGGACGCCGCAGGCGCGGAGGCGCGGGTGAGGGCCGTATGTGCTCCGGAGGACAGCAAACTGCCCCGGATCGAGCCGAATTGCGGAGATCGGTTGACGGTGGAGGATGAGGGGACGGTTGTGTTTTTCGGCCGGGCGGAAAATGTCCGGTACGACGCCTCGGCGCTCCTTTTGGAGATCGAATGCCTCGACCCCGCCGCCAGGCTGACAAAAAGCGAGTGCCGAAGCGCTTATCGAGGAACGGCGGCTGAAATCACCAGGCAAATTTGCAGAGAATGCGGGCTGGAGACCGGAACGGTCTGGGAAAACGGAGCGGAAACGAGGCTGCCGGCCTGCGCGGGGAGAAGCGCGTTTCATGCCATTCGGCGGCTGTATGACGGCGCGTGCGTGGTGGATTTTGAAAATGGTGCGGTGGTCGTCCGCCCCAAGGGACTTTGCCGCGGAAGACTTCAAAGCGGGCGCTTGTACGGACTGAGCGCCCGGAATGTGGAAAGCGCCGCGGGCGGCGTTGTGCGGGAAGCAAGGCTCACCGTCACGGGGAAAAGCACCGTGCGGTGCGGAGAGATCGTGGAGCCGGACAAGCCGATGATGGGTGTGTACGGCACATATCAGGTGGCACAGGTTCGTCAGAAATGGGAAAAGGGGCTGGCGACGACTGAACTGGGGATGGTGAGCGTATGACCCAGGATCCTTTTTATCGCATCGCGGCGCTATTGCGCACGGGCGAAAGTCGGCAGACGATCGCGGAGGCCGCGCTGGAAAGCGCGGCGGAGGCGAGGTTTTTGCTCAATGGCGCTTCGCTGCAGGCGCGTGCCTTGCCGATGGGAATGACGCTGACGCCGGAAGACGAAGGAAAGCGATTTCTCTGCCTGAGCGGCGAGGAAGGGATCGTCCCGCTGTGCGCCCTGACGGAAGAAAGGATGACGTGAGATGGCATTGTTTTATCATCGGAACCGGGCGGCTTTGCCGCTGATGAAGGAGATTGCCGTGGATTTTGCCACCGGGCGGCCCGTCTTGGATGAAACGGGTGATTTCCGGCTGGTTGCCGGCCTGGAGGCGGTGAAGGTCTGGGTATGGCGGGCGTTGCAGGCGGATAACCGGCGGTTTGCGTACAGCGCGCACACCGACAGTTACGGACACCAGATGGACCGGCTCACCGGACTGGCGCTGCCGGAGGCCGAGAGCCGCCTGGCGCGGATGGTGCGGGAGACCTTAGGGGTGTGTCCCTATATCACGGGGGTGGAGCAATTTCGATTTACCCGGGAGGAAAACAGACTGCGGGCGGCCTTCCTTGTGCGGACAGTGTACGGAACAGTGACAGCGGAAAGTGAGATGGAACGATGAACAACGATTTTGAAAGCATTCTGCGACGGCTGCGCCAGGGCGTCGGCAGCGGCGTGAGCACTATCGAGGGCACCTTTGCCGGCGATATTTTGCAAGCAGTAGCGGCGGAACTGGCCCGGATCTGGTCGCAGGAGATCGACACGGTGACTCAGCGGGGCTTTGTGGCCACAGCGGAGGGCGAATGGCTGGACGCGGCCTGCGCCGATCTGGGCATGACTCGCAAAAGCGGGGAAAGCGATGAGCGGCTGCGAGCCAGGGCGCTGGCGGCGCTGCGTCAGAGCGCGGCAAGCGGCAACGAGGCGGACTATGTGGCATGGACCGTTTCGGTGGAGGGCGTGAGCGACGCCATGGCCGTGCCGCTGGCGAGAGGGAACGGCACAGTGGACGTGTATTATATTCCCGAAGGCGAGGGCTCCACCGCGTTGCAGGCGCAGGTGGCGGACTATCTGGAGGGCGTTCGGCCAGTAGGAGCGGACGTGACGGTGCGGGAGGCCCAGGCGGTGACGGTCAACGTGAACGCCGCCGTGTCACGGGACGGAAGCCGTTCGGCGGCGGACATTCGCGGACAACTGGAGGAACGATTGCGGCAATATTTTGCGCGGGTGCGGCTGACAGAGCAGGGACGGCAGATCGGGGTCAACCGGGTGATCGGGCTGCTGATGCAGTGCGACGGCGTGTCGGATGTGGACGGTGTGACGGTAAACGGACAGAGCGGGAGCCTGCCGATCCCTGTGGGGAGTTATGCCGTTTTGGGCAGCGTTGTGCTGACGGAGGCCGCAAATGGCTGATATCAAACGGACGCTGCCGCCAAGCGCGGGCGAAACCCTTTACATCGGAGAGCTTCTGGAGAGCATCGGCGGAGAACTGAACGCCGTGGAACGGGAGGCGAGAGCCGCCTGCCAACGTCTTTCGGTGGAGCGCTCAGATGAAGCGGGCGCGGCACTTTGGGAAAAGGAACTGGGATTGGAGCATCCCGATGCGCTCTCGCTGCGAGCGCGAAAGGTGCTGCTCCGGCTGGCGCTGGAAAAACGGAGAACCTGCACGCCTGAGCGACTGAAGGCCTATCTTGGCCAGATGCTGGAGGGCGAGGTCGCTCTGACGGAGGATTTTGCACATTATGCGCTGAGGATGCAGGTGCAGATCACGGACTTTGCCGTGCCCAGCGTCGAGGCGGTACAGCGGGCCATGCGAAAGCTGACTCCCGCGCATCTGAACTGTACGTTGCAGGCTTCGGCGCGGATTTCCGGCGCAGAGGCGCCGGGGCGCCTGCTCCATACGGGCATCAGAATGAAGATCTATACCATAGAGGAGGGTGCGGAATGAGACTGACAGGTAGTTATACCACAGCGGGCGCCGCGATGACGGCACAGGCACTGGCTGCCGGGAGCGGACTGACTATCACCAGAGTGGAGGCCGGCGCAGGAACGACGACCGCAGACGCTGCGGCGCTGGCCGAGGTTCGGCAGACGCCGGTGCTGATGCGAAAGCAGGCCGAAAACGGCGCTTGCGTGCTGGAGGTGCTGCTCAACAGCAGCGATGCGCAGGCACAGTATACGCTTTGGGAGTTGGGCGTATATGCCAGATTGGGAAACGGAACAGAACAGCTCTATCAGATTTTTCGTCTGGATGAGGGGTTGAATATCGAGCCGCAGGTGGATCTGGGGATCACCTTTTATCTTGCCGAACAGATCCTGCCTGCGGAAACGGTGCAGGTGGTGCTGGCCCAGGAAGGCTATATTACGGCGGAAAGCTGCGGCAATGCCATCGCGGAGGCCTCGGCGGGGTCTGCCGCGGCGCTGAGCGCCCATGAAACGGCAAAGAACGCCCATCAGGCGTTGTTTAACGCCAAGGCAAACGCCAGTCATACCCATTCGGCCGGAAACATCACGGCGGGCACCTTCGGCGGCCGAATGGCGGCGCCTGCCGATACGGCCTATACCACCGGGCAGGTGCGGAATATCGTACTGTCTACCGCCAACCCCTCTGGCGGGAGTAACGGCTGGATCTGGCTGAAATATGAGGCGTAAGACGGAATTATGAGAACGGTTGGCGAATTGAGCGTGGGGGACGTGGTGTATATCGGCGTCCGGTTCAGTAATTACAACGAGAGTACGCAGAGCTGGTATGATACCGATTATCAGGCAACACCATTTTATGTGGTGCATCACGGAAAACCGTCCAGCATCTATGACGACAGCTTTTTAGGCTGCACCATCCTGCAGGGAAGATCGTCGGCATGGCACAGCATAGGACCTTTTTCTCTGACAGATGCCACGGGAAATGCGGGAAAAGTGGATTATTCCGGCACGCAAGCCCATCAAAACGGATGCGCGGTGAACGGCGTGGCCAATATGGGTTGTTTCGGCGGGCGGATCGATCCCAAGATCCAGGCTGTTTTGCAGACGGTGCGCATTCCTTATCGCGTGGGCACCAGCGGCCGGACGGTGGCTTCTGGCAGCAGCGGATTGGCGGCCAAGGTCTTTTTGCCGTCGATGGCGGAGGTGAGCCGCGGCGTTCGGTCGACTTATGGCAGCACATATAATTTTTATGTGCAGGAGGGCGCGCTGTTTGACTATTGGCGGCAGGTGCAGGCAGGAACGGCACAGCTTACTTATGCCGACTGGCGAGGACATCATACCGAGGCCGTGCTGGAGGATGACGAATACTCTGGAGACGATGTGACGGAGGCCTGGTGTCTGAGAACCCCGTTGGAGAGTTCGTCCAGCAAACTGTTTTATACGGTGAGCACCAGTGGCGCGGCTGTTTCCCAGACCTATGCGTCCCCGGAAAATTACAGCAATCCCTGTATCGTCGTGTCGGATGATCTGTTCGTGGACGACAACGGGATGCTGCGTGCAGGGAACGAGCCCGTGATCCATGGGAAAGTGAGCGGGGTGTGGAAGAAATCCGTTCCCGCCTGCCGGATCGGCGGCGTGTGGAAGCAGGCGGAAGAAATCTGCTGTAAAAAAGACGGCGTTTGGAAAGCGCAATAAGGAGGAGCAAGGATGGATAAACTGAAATTCGGCAAACAGGAGGTCGCGGGCAGCGTGTATAGCTGCAGCGCAAAGGTGGGTTCGCGGCAGGCACCCGCACTGGAGATCCGGCTGGAAGGGCCCGCCGACGCAGTTCTGTTGAAGGCTATGACGGAAAATTCGCTGGAAATCTTTGATGAGGCTGGAGAAAAGCAGGGAGAGCACAGCGGCTATCACACGCTGACACGTCATAGTGTGATCTTGGCAAAGGTGACGGAGCCCGAGCAGGAACTGGCGGACGCCCAGGAGCAGCTTCGCCTGCGCCTGCTGGAAAACGCGGCGCTGAACGAGGAAAATCAGGCGTTGGAAGCCGAAAACGCGGCTCTGCTGTTTGAGAGCCTGACAGGGGAGGAACTGGCATGAGCAAACATTTTGAAAGAATCAAGCGGTATTATCAGCGGGGGCTTTACAGCGATGAGCACATCTTGGCGCTGCGGGACAGCGGCGTTATCACCCTGGAAGAGGCGGAAAGCCTTCTGAAGGAAAAAACCCAGGATTGAGTCGAGAAAAAGACCGGAGCAAAAATGCTCCGGTCTTTTTCTAAGCTTTTTCGGGAAAACACGCTTTTCCGGGATACTGGATAAATCCTTGATAAAACCATAAAAAAATGGTAAAATAGCGACAAAATCGGAAGGGGAGAGCGCGGATGGACAGGGCGCGGCTGCAAGCGGAATGGGCAGGAACGCTGCCCGAACCGATGATTTTGGAAGAGACCGACAGCACCAATCGGGTGGCAAGGGAACTGGCGCGGGCCGGCGCGCCTCACGGGATGGCGGTGATCGCCGCCCGGCAGACCGCAGGACGGGGCAGGAGAGGCAGGACGTTTTTTTCGCCGGATGGGGGAATCTATCTCAGCGTGATTTTGCGCCTCTCACTGGAGCCGGAGCAGCGGGGACTGATTACGCCCATGGCGGCGGCGGCGGTGTGCGAAACCGTTGAGCGGCTGTGCGGCGTGACCTGCGGTGTCAAGTGGGTCAACGACGTTTTGCTGAAAGGCAAAAAACTCTGCGGGATTCTGGCCGAGGGCGAGGGCGAGGCAGTTGTTCTGGGCGCGGGGATCAATTATCGCGCGCCGCAAGGCGGCTTTCCGCCGGAGATCCGGGACATCGCCTGCGCCTTGTATCCGCCGGAGGGCGGAAGCGTTTCCCGGGAACGGTTGGCGGCAGGGATCGTTTCGGCACTGGTGCGAGAGAGCGAGAAATTGCCCGACAGCGCCTTTTTACGGCGATATCGGGAAAAAAACGTGCTTTTGGGAAATCCGGTCACGGTGTATCCCACCGGAAGCAATTCCTATTCCGCGGAGGCGGTGCGGATCGACGACGCGGGCCGATTGATCGTAAGAAAAGAAGACGGGAGCCTTGCCGCGCTGGACAGCGGCGAGGTCTCGGTACGCGGCAAGGAGGAAAAACGATGAAATATTATCTGGTGGAAGCCTTTACCGACCGGCTGTTTTCGGGCAACCCCGCGGGTGTGTGCCTGCTGGAGGGCGGATGGCCCGAAGCGGACAGGATGCAGCGCATCGCCGGAGAAAACAATCTTCCCGAAACGGCTTTTGTGCGCCATGGGGAACAGGGATGGGAGATCCGGTGGTTTACGCCTTCTTTTGAAATGGATCTTTGCGGTCACGCCACGCTGGCTTCGGGTTTTGTGGTGCTGGAAAAGCTAAATGGCGGCGACCGGGTGGACTTTTCCTCGCCCTCGGGCCCTGTCAGTGTTTTGCGGGCGCAGGAGGGAGGCTATATGCTGGACTTTCCCGCCCGCCCGCCGGTGGAAGTGCCGATCCCCGCGGGAATTGAGGAATGTCTGGGGACAAGGGTGCTGGGCTGCTGGCAATCCCGGGATATGGTGGTGTTGACAGAGAGCGCCGAGGCCGTCCGGCGGCTGGAGCCCGATCTGGAAAAAATGAAGGAGATCATTCCCCAATGGGGCATGGTGCCCACGGCGGAGGGAGAGGA
>JAFZPW010000167.1 GCA_017552495.1 Clostridia bacterium
GGCGGGGCGGCTGTGTCTCGACCTGGTGCGCGCGTGCAGCGATTTTTCCATGCCCGCCTATTCCCCCGACGGGCAGCCCCTTACGTACGAGGCCTTTCGCGCCTTACAGGAGACCTATCGGGCCCAGAGCTTCTTTT
Source organism: Clostridia bacterium (assembly GCA_017552495.1). Classification (GTDB taxonomy): domain Bacteria; phylum Bacillota; class Clostridia; order Oscillospirales; family Butyricicoccaceae; genus UBA4644. The sequence continues at coordinate 138 of JAFZPW010000167.1, forward strand.
CCCCCGAGCTGTGCGCCAAATATTTTACCTATCGCAAAGACAACGGCAGCGCCCATTTCGTGTTGTTCGACGACGCCGACACCGCCGCCGCCAAGCTCCGCGCCGCCCGGCGGCGTGAGATCGGAGCCGTATTTTTGCTTTACAGCGAATGGGGCGCTGTGGCAAAGGATATTTTCGCGTCGCCCTAATCTGCGAAAAAGGCTGGAAAAACCCCGCGCCCTGTGATAAACTGAAAAAAACGGGAGCGGAGGCGGACTATGCAGATCGTGAAGCAGGACGGCGATATGTTGCTGTGCGTCAAGCCCGCGGGGGTGGCGGCCCAGGGCGAAGCCGGCATGGAGGGGCTGCTGCGGGCCCAGACCGGCGGGGCGGTATTCCCCGTTCACCGGCTGGATCAGGCCGCCGCGGGACTGATGCTCTTTGCCAAAACTCCCGCCGCCGCAGCCGCGCTGTCGCGGCAGGTGCGGGAGGGGACGGTGGACAAAGAATATCTCACCCTTGTTTCCGGCATGCCCGATCCCCCGGCGGGCCGCATGGAGGATTTGCTCTATCACGATGCGCGGCGCAACAAGACCTTTCCCGTCACGTCCCCTCGCAGGGGCGTGCGCCGGGCGGCGCTGACCTATCGGACGCTGGCGACGCAAAACGGCGTTTCGCTGGTGCGGGCGGCGCTGGAGACCGGACGCACCCATCAGATCCGGGTGCAGTTCGCCTCCCGTGGGATGCCGCTTTTGGGCGACGGGAAATACGGCAGCCGCATCAAGGGCGAGCTGGCCCTGTGGTCTTGCGCACTGGCCTTCGAGCATCCGAAAACGGGGGAACGCCTGCGGGTTTTTCTCCCGCCGGAGGGAGAAGTGTGGCGCGCGTGGAAGGAATGGGGCGAGCAGGGATGAGAAGGGCGGCTTTTTTGCTGGCGTTTTTGCTGGCGGCGCTGACGCTGTGCGCCTGCGCCGCAAAGCCCGCGCCCGGCCCGCAGCCGGAAACGCAAACGCTGCCGCCGGAGCGGCCGCCCGCCCCGGTGTCCGAAACCGAGCCCGCGCCCATACCCGAGCCGGAGCCGCAACAAGGCCCGCCGGATCCCCGAAAGCTCCCCTGGGAAGTATCCGCCCCCATGGCGGCGGACGCGACGGAGCCCGATCCGGGCAGCACGCTTCTCACCTGGGATCCCGCCCGGGCGGAGGCTTATCCCGCCGACGTCTATTGCGGGGAACTGGCGCTGCTGGAAAAATGGATGGCGGTAGAAGGGCTGACCGAGGCTGGGCTTGCCGTGCGCGGCTGCACCCAGTTGATTCTGGTGGCGGCTCAGCCCTATGATCCGGCAGATGAGCAGGCCGAGGCCTTTCACGCCGTGGCGGTCTGCTATGAAACGGACGGCGACGGCCGATGGCGCACCGCTTTGCCGGGGCGGATGGAGGGCTTTGTTGGCCGCCGGGGCATTCATCACGACCGCGCGCAGGGCGACCGTACCTCGCCCGCCGGCCTGTGGGCGCTGGGGCTGGCCTTCGGAAACGAGCCCATGCCGCCGGGACTGTTGCTCCCGTGGCGGGACATCACGCCCCAGAGCGAATGGGTTTCGGACAACGATTCTTTGTATTACAATCCCTGGCAGGAGCGGGACGACCCCTCCCTTGCCGAAGGATGGGACGAGGCCGAGCATCTGGCGGATTACAAGGACTATGCGCTGGCCTGCGTCATTCGTTTCAATATGTATCCCTATACCGTCCGCAACCGGGGCAACGCCATATTCCTGCATTGTAGCGAAGGCGCCACCGCGGGCTGCGTGGGACTGTCGCGGGAGGATATGGAGACCGTTTTGTTATGACTGGATCCCCGGGCGCAGCCGCATATTCTGATTACGGGCTATGAGGCCCCTTAACGGGAGGAAGTTATGGAAAAAACGCTGAAGCATCTGGTTTTCAATGAAAAGGGACAATGCCTGATGGAGGTTTTCATTCCCGCCGCGGCATTTCTGGCCCTGCTGGACGAGGCATTTGAACTGGAAAAGTCCGCGCTTGCGGGAGCCTACGAGACCCGCGCCCAGGCCGAGGCGGCTCTGGGGGAGGACCATTTCTATCCCGCGGCGGCGCAGCTTGCCTGCGTCCGCGCCGCCGACGAGGTCGTCGCCGGGGAAAACCTGGACGTGGCGGGCTATCCCGAGATCACCAAATGCGGCACCGATCCCGCCGGCCTCACCTTTACGGCGGTGTACGATCCCCGTCCCAAGGTGATTTTGGGGGACTACCGGGGGCTTGATCCCCAGCTTCCCCGCCCCTCGGTCACGGAAGCGGAGATTGACGAGATGCTGGACAGCTTCGCTTTGCGGGCGGCGGAGGATGTGGATCTGAACCGGCCCGCTCAGGCGGGAGATCTGGTCTATGTGGATTTTGCGGGCGCCATCGACGGCAAGCCCTTTGCGGGCGGCAGCGCCGAGGATTACGCCCTGCGGCTGGGCGGACATACCTTTTTGCCTGAGCTGGAGGCGGGGATGACCGGCATGGCCGCCGGGGAGGAAAAGGATATCCCGCTGGTGTTTCCGGAGGGCTATGCCGCCGGACTTTCGGGCAAGGCGGCCGTCTTTCATGTGACGATGAAGCGGGTGTGCCGCCGGGACGTGCCCGCCGTGGACGAGAGCTTTGCCCGGACGTATTTTGAAACCGACCTGGCTTCGCTGCGGACAAGCCTGAGAGAGAGCATGCTGGCCGACAAGCGGGAGGAATACCGCATCGCCCGGGAAGAGGCCGCGCTGGCTATGGCGGCCCAGCGGATGCAGGTGGAGCTGCCGGAGGGCATGATCCGACGGGAAATGGATCTGCTCACCGGCGATCTGGAAAGCCGCCTTGCCAAAAAGGGCGGCTCGCTGGAGGATTATTACCGGGGCATGGGCATGGAGGAGGCGGCGTTTTGGGAGACCGCCCGCCATACCGCCGAAAGCCGCCTGCGGGAAGAACTTTTGCTCCGCGCCGTGCGGGAGCAGGAGGGACTGGAGCTGGACGAGGCCTTCCGCGCCCGGGCCGCCGCCGATCTGGCCCGCCGGTTTGAGGTGGGGGAAGAGGAGATCCGCGGGATGATGACCGACGAGCGCATGGAGCGGGAACTTTTGCGGATGCGGGTGCTGGAGGTCGTTTTGGCCCCGCAGCGGGAATAAACGCAAAAAAGCACGCCTGTCCGGGATTCCGGGCAGGCGTTTTTGCGTTTTCAGGCGGTTTCGCAAATCCGGCGCCCTTCGCGCCGGGAGGCTTTGGAAAAGGGGCTTGCCGCGCCCGCTTATGGTTGGGCGGCGTCCTCCCGCGGGGGAAGTACGGTAAGGACGGGATCCTCGCAGTCGAGATAGAGCTCCTCGCAATCGGCCTGCGCCTTTCGCAAAAGCAAAAGCGCGCCCCGCACGCCCAGCGCGCCCCGCTCCTCCAAAAGCCGGGCCGCCTGCTCCACCGAGCGGAACAGATGAAGATACATATCTTTGTAAACAGCCATAATGCCTCCTGAAATCATTGTTCAAGTGTATTATTCACATTATAAGCTTATGGTTTCAATACGTCAAGGCTAAAATATAACTTTAAGTTAGTTCTAATTTTGCGCTGCCACTTTATCATTAAAAATAGGGGGTGAGCGCATGAGGCTGGATTATCAAGAAATTGGAAGAAGAATTGCCAAACGGCGCAAACAACTCGGCTTGACGCAGGCACAGATCAGTGAGATGGTAGACATCAGTGATCCGTATATGTCCAGTATCGAGCGGGCGGTTTCGATCCCTTCCACCGAGGTGATTATGCGGCTGGCCGCGGCGCTGGACACCACGCCAGACGCCTTTTTGGTGGGAACGGCCCGGCACGAGGGCGCGGAGGCGTGGCGCGAGGTGGCCGAGCTGCTGCGGGATCTGGACGAACGCCAGCTTTCGGCAGCCCGGAGCTTCCTGACCTGGCTGCGGGAGCAGAAGATGTAAAGCAGGAAAACGCCTGCCCGAAGCAATCGGGCAGGCGTTTTTTTTGAAACCGACGAAAAAGAGGGGAAACGGGATCACGGTTCAGCGTCGCGGGCGTTCTTTTTCATGCGCCGCCGAAGCAGGAACTTCAGCAAAAGGCACAGGAGCACCCCGGCAAGCGCAAACGCACCGGAAACCAGAAGACCGGTGTACCACGGCGCGGACTGCATATCGTAGAAGCCGGGATTCTTTTTGCGATCCCAGAGAAGAAAGAGCGCATGGCCGATGAAACCGCCGAGAAAAGCGCAGAGGACGACGTTCAGGATGCGATTTGCTTTTTTCAAAAGAAAAACACCTCCTCAAAGCGGGGGCCGGTTGGCTCAGCGGCCGTCCGTTCCGTCCGCGATCCCGGCGGCCAGCGCGTCGGCCAGAGCCTCCAGCGCCGGACGGTGGCTCTCGTTCATGGCGGAAAGCAGGGTCACCTTCTGCTCCAGCAGGGTAATGGGCGCGCCGCTCAGCAGCTCGGTCATCCGCTTGCCCGAAACGGGGGCCCAGCAGCCGTTTTCCAGCAGAGCCACGGTGCGGTTTTTCAGTCCGTGGTTCTTCAGTTCGGCGATGAGCGATTCCATGGCGGGGAACACGCCGCCCACATAGGTGACAGAGGCCAGCACCAGGTGAGAGCGGCGGAAGACCTCGCTGAGGATATAGGAGCTGTGGGTTTTGGACACGTCGAAGAGGCGCACGTCCCGCACGCCGCGCTCGCTCAGCGCGTCAGCCAGGGCAAAGCAGGCGTTGGCGGTGTGTCCGTAGACCGAGGCGCAGGCGATGACGACGCCCTTTTCCTCGGGCGCATAGGCGCTCCAAAGGCGGTATTTTTCCAGGATCCCGGTTAGATTTTGCCGGATGACGGGGCCGTGCAGCGGGCAGATGCGGGAGATCTTCGGCGCCGCGAGTTTGTTCAGCGCGGCCTGCACCTGCGGGCCGAACTTGCCCACGATGTTGCTGTAATATCGGCGGTATTCGCTGAGGGGGAAGTCGCCCATGTCGGCAAACAGATTGCCGTTGAGGGCGCCGAAGGTGCCGAAGGCGTCGGCGGAAAAGAGCGTTTCGGAGGTGCGGTCATAGGTCACCATCACCTCGGGCCAATGCACCATGGGGGCGGTGTGGAAGGACAGGATGTGCGCGCCGGTCATCACCGAAACGCCGTCCCGCACTTCCTGCACCCGGGCGGCGGCCGCCGCGCCGAAAAACTGGCCGATTATTTTTTTGGCTCCGGCGGTGCAGATCACCTGCGCCTCGGGCCATTTTTGCAGCACCGCGCGCAGCGTGGCGCCGTGGTCGGGCTCCATGTGATGCACCACCACATAGTCCAGCTTGCGGCCGTTCAGCGCGGCCTCCACGTTGCGGAGAAAGACCTCGCTCACCGCTTGGTCGGCGGTGTCGAACAGAACGGTCTGCTTGTCCAGCAGAACGTAGCTGTTGTAAGACATGCCGTCGGGGGTGGGATACTGGTTTTCAAACAGGGTGATGCGGTGATCCGACGCGCCTACATAAATAAGGTCGCCGCACACCTCCCGCGTCAGCGCATAAGGCAGGTCGGCGGGGGCGGCTTCGGGCGCGGGGGCTTCGGCGGCGGGAACGGCTTCGCCGGACAAAACCTGCCCGACAAACGCCTCTACCCGGTCTGCGCAGGAGCCGCAGAAGGCGGCGGCGCGGGTGGTCTCCCGCACGTCGCCGAGGGTTTTCGCGCCGTTTTTCACGGCTTCGGCCACATCGCCGCAGGTGACGCGGGCGCAGGAGCAGAGGACTTTTTTGGGATCGTATTCCATCATAAAAATCTCCTTTTCAGCGGCGGAAAGCGCCGCGAAGTCGTTGCTTTTTCTGCTTTCAGCATAGCATTTTTTGTCCGCGCTGTCCAGACAATTGCGAAAAGATTCTTTTTGTGTTACAATATTGCCCAACCAAAGAAAAGGGAGGAAAACGCCATGGTGATCTGTCTGTACGGCGCTTCCAGCAGCGAGATCGACCCCGCCTATGTGCGGGCGGTGGAGGCGCTGGGCCGGGAAATGGGAAAGCGGGGACATACGCTGCTGTTCGGCGGCGGCGACCGGGGCCTGATGGGCGCGGCGGCCCGGGGCTGCAAGGCCGGCGGCGGGAGGATCGTGGGAGTTGCGCCCTCGTTTTTTAACGTGGACGGCGTGCTGTATCCCCATTGCGACGAGTTTGTTTACACCGACACCATGCGCCAGCGCAAGCAGATTTTGGAGGAGCGGGCCGACGCCTTTGTGGCTGTCCCCGGCGGGATCGGCACCTTCGACGAGTTTTTCGAGATCCTCACCTTAAAGCAGCTCGGCCGCCACGGCAAGGCCATCGCCTTGTTCAACGCGGAGGACTATTACGTCCCGCTGCTGGCCCTGCTGGAAAACAGCATCGAAAAGGGTTTTTTGAGTGAAACCTGCCGCGCCCTCTGGGCCGATTTCCGCGAGCCCGCCGCCCTTTTGGACTATCTGGAGGCCTACGTGCCCCGGGTGCCCGACATCGCGGAAATGAAAAACATCGGGGGAAAATGATCAAAAAGCAGGCCGCAGGGCCTGCTTTTTATCAAATCAGTCTTCAAACCGGAACAGAACCTCGATGGGGGCTTCCACGGCCTTTGCCAGATCGAAGGCCAGCTTGAGCGAAGGATTGTACTGCGCCTTTTCCAGCCGCATGACGGTCTCCCGCCGCACGCCCACCATCTGCGCAAGCTCCTCTTGCGTAAGACCCTTGAGAAGGCGATATTTTTTCAGATCGCAGAAAAAACCGTCCATAGATCAGAACTCGCTTTCGTCAAAGGGCTCGTGATCGTAACGATAGAGTAAATATTGGGAAAGGAAGATCGCAAGCGCGGCAGCCAGCGACAGCACGACGGTGAGAAACAGCAGCTTGCCGTTGTTGACCCACAGGGGATCGCTGGCTCCTGTGAGCCTGATCCACATCCGATCGTTGACGGTCGTGAGGACCAGCGCGAAAAACGCGATCCATAATCCGATCCGATAAGCGGCGTGCTCGGCCCGCAGCTTGTTTTGCAGAAACCGCTCGTCCATCAGGGTGCCGGACATTTTTCCCTCGAAATAAAAGCCGAAAAACCCGAAAAAGCCAAAGAAGAGAAAGGGGAAGACGGTGTGATCCAGACGGTAGGTCCAGATCCCGCCAAAGCCCAAAAGGCCCAGAAACCCCAGCAGGCCCAGGCGGGGATCGATCTTTCTGGTGACATTTGAATGATCCATGATAACCTCCAAAAAGTGATGTATTTGTCTTGTGATAGGACAAATATATCACTTTTCCGGGCGGATGTCAAGACCGGGAACGAAGATTTCCGAGAAAAAGAAAAAAGCAGGCCGCAGGGCCTGCTTTTTTGGCAACAACCGTCTTCAATCTTCAAAGCGGAACAGCACATCGATGGGCGCCTCTACAGCCTTCGCAATGTCAAAGGCAAGCTTGAGCGACGGGTTGTACTGCGCCTTTTCCAGCCGCATGACGGTCTCCCGCCGCACGCCCACCATCTGCGCAAGCTGCTCTTGCGTAAGGCCTTTGAGGAGGCGGTATTTTTTCAGATCGCAGAAAAAACCGTCCATAGGTCAATACTCGCTTTCGTCAAGCGGCTCGTGATCGTAACGGTAGAGCAGATATTGGGACAGGAAGAGCGCAAGCGCGGCAGCCAGCGCCAGCGCGACGGTGAGGAACAGCAGCTTGGTGTTGTTGATCCACTTCACGGGCGCCTGTCAAGGGCTTTGCAACATATTTTTTCGGGAGAAAGCAACAGGTGGGCGCTTTGCGCCCGCGTGAGGATGCTTCAGAAAATCCGCTCTCCCGCCAGCCAGACGGCCTGCAGGTTGAACCCGCCGTCGCACAGCAGCAGATCGGCCGCTCGTCCCGGGGCGATGACCCCGCAGACGGCGTCCAGTCCGGCGGCTTTTGCGGGGGTAAGGGTTGCGGTCCGAAGGGCCTCCGCCGCGGGAACGCCCGGCGTTTTGATGGTTGGAAGCTTCATCGGAAGCGCGGGGATTCTTTTTTCCGATGTCGTTTTACGCACAGAAGCATCAACGCCGCCCCCAGGCAGCATAGGCCGCAGCAGGTATACAGCAGCGCCCGCAGCCCGATGCGGGGAAGAAGCGCGCCGCCCAGCAGGTTGCCCAGAATCCCGCCCACGCCGCTGGTGTAGCACAGGGACAAAAGCGACTGGCTCCGCACCGTTTCTCCCGGCGCCACGATGGCGTTGGCAAACAGCACCGAGGCAAAGCCGAAAATGCCGAAGCAGAAAAAATTGAACAGCGACGCGGCATACAGCGCCGGAATGCTTCCCGCCCACAGCAGCAAAAGCGGCTTGACCGCATTCGCCAGAAAAGAAACGGTGAGCAGCGTTTCCGCCTTTATCCGCCGAAGCAGCAGCGGAGAAAGCAGCATGACGGGCAGCTCGATCCCCGCGTCGAGAAAAACCATTTTTCCGAGCTGGGCCGCCGAGCCGCCAAGCTGTTCCACGATGCGGATGCGATAGGTGGAAACGGGGCAGATGCCCATGCCCGAAACAATGCAGGCCAAAAGCAGCAGCGTCAACGTGGGATTGCGCCGCAGCATGGCGAAATAAGAGTCCCGGGGCGTGTGTTCATTCCGGGGCGTTTCCTGCCGGGGCGGCGGGTCTGGCATACGCCACAGCACGGCGATCCCCAGCGCGCCCAGCGCCAGGAATACCGGCGGCAAAACACCCGGAGAAGCGCGATCCATCCAGACGCCCAGTCCATAAGCCGCCAGAGCGTAAACGATGCTCCCCACGCCACGGGGCCAGCCGTAGCGGACGGGGATACCCCCGTTGAGATACTGCATCATCAGCGAGGTGGACATGGGCCCCAGACAGTTGTCCAGCGAACAGGCTAGCGCATAGGCGCCGATGAGCAGCGCGAGCGGCATGGACAAAAAATGCAGTCCCGCCGCCAGAACGAGCGCCGCCAGAAACAAAGCGGTCATCAGCTTTTTCAGAGGAAAGGCGGGGTGTTTGTCGGAATAGCCGGAAAAAAGCAGGCTCAGAACAATGGTCGCCAGATAGATCAGCGAGGCGGTGTAGCCGATCTGCCCGTCAGACAGACCCTGCCACGAAAGATAGACGGCGGTAAAGGCCGTTAAGGCGCAGGCCCCCGCCCAGTAAACGCCTTGCAGGGCGGCAAAGGTCGATTCGATGCGTATGCGGGAGGGCTGCTGCATGGAAGATCCGCTCCTTAAATTTTGATACGATTATCATAGGCATTATAACCCAAACCGGCCTCCCGTGCAACCAAAAATTCCTTGTCAAAAAAGAAAAAATGTGGTACAATCAAAAAACAATCTTTTATTTCTGCACAACGACAGAGAGGAGAACAAACATGAAACGACTGGTATCGCTGCTCTTGACCCTGACCCTGATGCTTTCTCTTGGCGTTCCCGCTATGGCGGCGAACGAGGCGCCTGCGGTGGGCGTTAACCTGAACGGGGCGAACATTACGTTTACCGACGCGGCTCCCGAGATCACCGACAACCGCACCATGGTCCCCTATCGGGCACTGATGGAGGCGCTGGGCGGCGAGGTGGATTACCGCGCCGAAGACCGGACGGTTTTGTGTCTGCTCAACGGCGCCGAACTGCGTTTCCGCATCGGAGAGGACACCGTGACTGTCGTGAAGGGCGAAACGACCGAAACCGTGCAGATGGACACCGTATGCTACCTGAAAAACGACCGCACCTATGTCCCCGTGCGGTTTTTCGCGCAGGCCTTTGGCTATGACGTGATGTGGGACGCACAAGCGCGCTGCGCCGTGCTGGCAGACCGCGCCGCCGTGATCGAATCCATCGACAGCCAGTTTACCCTGCTGAACGGCGCGCTGGCCCAGCAGCCCAAGCTGGATTCCCAGAAGAACTATCGGGTGAAGCTGAACGGCGCGCTTGAGGTGAAGCTGGAGGTAGAGGGCGCAAAACACAACAGCGTCATGACGGTCGCGGCTGATATGCTCAGCGGTCAGGGCGTTGCGGAAGGAACGCTTACCGCCGATCTGTCCCGGATGATCCCCGCCGAGCTGGTGGAGGAGGATGCTTCCGTTGCGGAGGCTGTCGCCCTGCTGAAAAATCTGACGATGGATCTGCGGGCCGATCTGGCTACGGGCAAACTCTATGTGAAGAACAGCCTTTTGGATGCGATGCTGAAGCAAGAGGCCGGAACCTGGTATCTGGTGAATCTGGAAGAGCTGGGCTATACCGCGGAAATGCGGGCCGAGTTGGCGGAGGCGATGAACAAAAATGACGGCGTTTCGACCGTGGGCGCGGCGCTTTACGAAACCTGTTATGAACTGGCGAAGCAGGGCGGCATTGCGCCGAGCCAGCTTTGTCCGCAAGCGATTGCCGTCGGAAGCCTGCTGTCTGCCGTGTTGGGCGACGGAAATGCCAAGGTCTCGGGGAAAACGGTTTCCTGGGATTTTGATAAAGAAAAATGGAACGCGATCCTGGGCTCCGAGTCCGGCGATGAACTGTTCCAGTCGCTGGATTGCCGCCTGAGCATGACCGCCGGCGGGAAGACCGAGCTGGTGGTGAAGGCCGACATGGAATCGATGGCGGTAGACTGCAGAGCGAGCGGCACCGCGACGGACGCCGAATTTGCCTTGACAATGGGTCTGGGCGACCAGGGAACGATCCTCCTGAATGGCCGCATGACGCTTACGGAAACCACCGCCCAGCCCAAGGCAGTGCCCGGCGAAGGCGAAACCGTGATGGATATCACGGGGATCTTTCAGGATATGATGGGCGGTTTGGGCTATATCGAGCTTCCGGTTGCCGAATAAAATAGAGCAAAGACAAAAGCGGCTGCTTTCGCAGCCGCTTTTTGTGCGGTTTTGCCGGAAAACGAGCTGCGCCGTTACAACAGGGCGCGGCCGCCCAGCCAGACGGCCTGCAGGTTGAACCCGCCGTCGCACAGCAGCAGATCGGCCGCTCGTCCCGGGGCGATGACCCCGCAGACGGCGTCCAGTCCGGCGGCTTTTGCGGGGGTAAGGGTTGCGGCCCGAAGGGCCTCCGCCGCGGGAACGCCCGCCTGGATCAACTGCCGTACCCCCTCCAGGGCAAATGTCACCGAACCAGCCAGCGTTCCGTCGGTCAGCGCGGCCCGGCGGCCGCAGACGGTCACGTCCTGCCCGCCCAGGGTATAGGCGCCGTCGGACAGGCCGCAGGCGGCCATGGAATCGGAAATCACCATCGCTCGTGCGCCCAGCGCGGCAAAGCTCAGCTTCAAAACGGCAGGATGAAGATGGACGCCGTCGCAGATCAGCTCCGTAAAACAATCCCCTGCCAGCGCCGCCCCGGCAAGGCCGGGCTCCCGGTGGCGCAGCGGCGCCATGGCGTTGAACAGATGCGTGATTTGGCTTGCCCCGGCGGCAAAGCCCGCCTGCGCGGTCTCGTAATCCGCCGGCGTGTGACCAAGCGCAACCCGGCAGACCTTTGCTGCGCGGCGGATAAAATCCAGTGCGCCATCGGCGCAGGGATCTACGGTAATCAGGCGGACGTTGCCTCCCGACAGAGCGCAGAGCTCGTCGAAAAACGCCCCGTCCGGCGGAAGAATACAATCCGCCCGGTGAGCGCCTCGTTTGGCGGGAGAAAGGAACGGCCCCTCCAGATAGATCCCCTTGACAACGCCGCCGCAGGCCGCGCCGCAGCGCCGCGCCGCTTCCCGCATCGCGTCTTTGGGCGCGGTCATCAGCGTGGCCAGCACGGTGGTGGTGCCGTGGCGGGCGTAGGTTTTCTCCATTTCCCGAAGCTGACCGGAGCTTGCGGTGTCGAAGTCCCGGCCGCCGCAGCCGTGGGTGTGCAGATCGACCAGCCCGGGCAAAAGATACTGCCCGGCGCAGTCCTCGCCCGGCCCGTCCAGCGCGCCCATGGCGGTGACCACGCCGTTTTCCACCGCCACGTCCAGCGTTTCAAAGGCAGTCCCGGTAAAGACAAAAGCGTTTTGAAGCGCATAAACCCTCCAAAAAAAAGGGCGGTTTTCCGCCCTTTTTTCTTTTTATTTGCTGTAAAGCGCCACCAGATGGCGCAGGCATGTTACCGAAAGATCCATCTCGTCGATGCAGCAGTATTCCAGTTTGCCGTGGAAGTTGCCGCCGCCGGTGCCCAGATTGGGGCAGGGCAGACCCATGAACGAAAGCCGCGCCCCGTCGGTGCCGCCCCGAATGGCCACGGCCCGGGGCTCGACGCCGGTGCGGCGGATGGCCTCGAAGGCGTTGTCGATGAGGTGGAAATGGGGACGGATCTGCTCCAGCATATTGCGGTAGGAGTCCCGGATCTCCACACAGACCGTGCCCTCGCCGTATTTTTTATTCAGGTATTCGGCGGCCGCCAGCGAAACGGCCTTCTTTTCCTCCAGCCTGGCGGCGTCGTGATCCCGCAGGATATACTGCATCTCGGCGCGCTCCTCTGAGCCGGACATGCCGCTGAGGTGGAGGAAGCCCTCGTAACCCTCGGTATATTCCGGCTTTTGGGCGGCGGGAAGCAGCAGTTCAAACTCCATGGCGATGCGAAGGGCGTTTTTCATCTTGCCCTTGGCCGAGCCGGGATGGATGTTCTGGCCGGTAACGTGAACCTGCATCCCGGCGGCGTTGAAGTTTTCATATTCCACTTCGCCATAGGCGCCGCCGTCCAGCGTATAGGCGAAATCGGCGCCGAAGCCCGCCACGTCGAACAAATCGGCGCCCCGGCCGATCTCCTCGTCGGGAGTGAAGGCCACCTGCACCGGCCCGTGGAGGATCGTGGGGTCGGCCATCAGTTCCTCGGCCAGGGTGAGGATCTCGGCGATGCCGGCCTTGTCGTCGGCGCCCAGCAGGGTGGTGCCGTCGGTGACCATCAGGGCGCAGCCCTTTTTTGCAGCCAGTTCGGGAAACTCTTTGGGGCTCAAAACCACGCCAAGCGCCTCGTTGAGCACGATATCGCCCCCGTCGTAATGCTCCACGATGCGGGGCTTGATGTTGGCGGCGGGCACCGCGTCGGACACGTCCATGTGGGCGATCAGACCCAGGACGGGGCCCTTGTAATCGGGAATGGTGGCGGGAATGGTGCCGTAAACATAGCCGTTTTTGTCCAGCCGGACGTTTTCCAGCCCCAGTTCGTTCATTTCCTTCACCAGTTCCCGGGCCAGCACAAGCTGGCTTTCGGTGCTGGGACAGGTGAGAGAACGCTCGTCGGAGGCGGTGTCAAAAGAAACGTAATGCAGCAGTCGTTCGTAAGCGCGCATGGGAAAAGACTCCTTTCGTATCGGTCATTGTAAGGTCAGATAGGGGAAATACTCGGTGAGCGGGATGCGGACGGCATAGCGGGTGCCGTCTTTGTTGCTCAGTTGAAAGGGCTTGGTATAAAACCAGATGGCGGTGGCGGTGAGGGCGTAGCCGTCCTCCACCTCCGCCAGCCGGAAGGCGGCGGGATCGGTGACCGAAATGCCGTTTTCATCGCACCAGTCGAGAAAATCCTCCCGCAGCATGGCGGAAACGTTTTCATAATCGTCGCCGAACAGGGTGTGCAGATCCAGTTCCCAGCCGTTGTCCAGCAAAAAGACCATCGCCTTGGAATAAGGATCGGTTTGTCCGTTGATGTGCATTTCATAATCAAACCGGATGCACAGATAGCCCGCCGGAGCCCGCAGCAGGGTATAGGTCACGTTCACCGAAGGCACGTCGGAAACCTGGGTGAGCGCGTCCCACCCGTCGCCCAGCGATTGGGCGGTCTGCCGGAAAAAACTGTCGCAATCGGCATTCAAAGCCGCCAGCTCTTCCCGAAACCGATCGTTGACGCGCTGGAAGCTTTGGCTTTTCAAACCGGAATCGTCAAATTGGGGCAGCGAAACGGAATATTGCGCCAGCAGGGTGTTTTGGCTGTTGACCAGCTCCCGGTAAAAGCCCAGCGGTTCCGTTTCCATGCGCAGGGGATCGACGCGGGCCTGGTTTTCGGCGCGGGAGGCCTGAGCGGCCTCTTCGGCCGCCCGCACCTCCTCCGGCGTGCGAACGGCGGGGAGCAGGCTGCATCCGCTGAGCAAAACGGCGCAGACCGCCGCCGCCGCGCGGAGAAAAATGCTTCGTTTCATAAGATCCCTCCGGGGAAAGTGCAGAATTCATACAACATTACCATACCAAAAAATCAGCGGGAAGTCAATGCGCCGCCGTCCGCTTGCCGACGCAAGAGCAAAGCCGCCCGCCCGCAGATCGCCGGGATCAGTCAAACGTCACGATGATCGAGTTCCGCCATTCCGCCGTCTTCGCCGCAAAGGGAGGGGAATCGGCGGTCTGCGGCTGTGTTTCCGGGGATTGCCGCTTCTTTGCCGGGAGGAGCGCGCAGGCCGACAACAGAGAGACCGACAGCGCCGCCGGCAAACGCGGGCAGATTCTTTTCGCACGTGAGCGGTTCATTTGTTTTTGCCTTCTATCATTGCAAAAGCAGGAAGGACACGACGCGCAAGGCGTTTTTGAACGTGCCGGGGCTGCAAAAAGGGGGAAAGAACGGCGGCTTCCGGAAATTTACTTGACATTTGGACGAAAAGACAGTATGATGTGTCTGTAACTATTTTGTAATTTTTCCGGGTTTTCCGATAGAAAGGGATTTTCGCATCGTATGTTGTTCACCGAAAGTTACGTCCTCCGCGCCCGCTCCGCCGGCCTGCTGCACAGAAACTGTGTCAGGCTGCGCTTGCGGATCCGCCGTCTGGCCGCCATCGGCGCCGGCTCGGCCAGGCTGCGGGGCATTTTAGGCGTTTTCGCCACGGTGCTCAGCGGCGCCGCGTGGGTGCTGGTGCTGATTCGCAATCTGCTGTTGCGGTGGGCGGGGGCCATGTTCCGCTTTGTCAGCGGCGAGGTGGAGGCGTTTTCCCGCTGGCTTCGCTCCCACGACGATTGGCGGATCGCGCGCTACCAGATGGCGCAGGCCCGTCGTACCGAAAAGCACCATACCCGCCGGGGACGCGCCGCCCCCATGATTTTAATGCTGTGCGCCGTCATTCTGATTATCTCGGCTTATGCCTTTGACCTGGGCTTTGAGGTGAAATTGAACGGTGAAAGCATCGGCTATGTCCGCGACCGGGGCGAGATCGCCGCGGCGGTGGACCGGGTGGAGGAGCGCATCGCCGCCTATCAGGGCGCGCCATACAGTCTGGATGCCAGTCTGACCTATCAGCTTCGCTATATGGAGCGCAGCGAGGCGGTGGACGTGGCGGCGCTGGAAAACCGCCTGTTTGCCTCGGTGAGCGAAATGGAACGGGAGTACGCGCTGCGCATCGACGGCGAAACCGTGGGCGTCAGCGGCAGCAGGACCGTGCTGGAGCTGCTTTTGCGGCGCATTTTGCTCCGCTCCTGCGACAACGCCACGCAGGTGAGCACCGCCTTTGTCAACGACGTGCGCATCGAGGCGATCCCCGCCGGGACGGCGGAGGAAACGCCCGTCGCCCAACTGGAGGCGCTGCTTTCCTCCAACCGGACGGAAACGCAGTATTATACCGTGCAGTCGGGCGACACGGTGAGCGCCATCGGCCAGCGCTTCGGCATGGCGGTGAGCGAGATCAAGGCGCTCAATCCCGATCTGGACGAACACCGCATCCACATCGGACAGCAGATCAAGCTGGCGGGCGAGGTGCCCTATCTCTCGGTGCAGCAGACCGTCACGCTGGCCTATCAGGAAGAGATCCCTTACGAAACCGAGATCGTCTATGACGATTCCATGTATAAGAACAAGAGCGCCATCCGGGTGCAGGGCGTCAACGGTCTGGCCGATGTGGTGGCCGACGTCACCTATGTCAACGGCGTGGAGACCGACCGCAAGATCCTCAGCTACACCGTGCTCAAGGAGCCGGTGAACGCCGTGAAGGCGGTGGGCACCAAGGAGCCGCCGCGGACGGCCTCTACCGGACGCTTCATCAAGCCGACCTCGGCCCGTTTCTCTTCGCCCTTTGGCTATCGCCGCAGTCTGGGCGATTATCACACCGGCGTGGATTATGCCGGCGCTGTGGGCACCAACATCTGGGCCGCCGACGGCGGCACGGTGATCTGGGCCGGACAGCGGGGCAACTACGGCAAATATATTATCATCGACCACGGCAACGGCTATACTTCTTATTACTGTCATTGCAGCAAACTGCTGGTGTCGTCGGGCGACAAGGTGGCGCAGGGGGACGTGATCGCCAAGATCGGCAAGACCGGCCGCGTCACCGGCCCGCATCTGCATTTTGAGATCCGGGTCAACGGCAAGGCCGTCAATCCGTTGAAATACGTTTCAAAATAAGAGACGATTCATTTCCTTCTTTTCCTGCGGGACGGCGCTTCGGCGCCGTCCTGTTTTGCGGGGCCGCTTGACATTTTTCCGGGATTTGATATGATGAAGATACCAAAGGGAGAGGAGGAGGCGGCGATGATCCGCAATCCGCACAAAACCGGGGCGCTCCCGGCCTGTCAGGAGGGATGCGTCCATCCCGACAAGATCCGGCAGGTGGAGCGGCAGATGCCGGAGGACGACCGGCTTTACGATCTGTCCGAGGTCTTTCGCGTGTTCGGCGATTCCACCCGCATCCGCATTCTTTACGCCCTGTTTGAGAGCGAGCTCTGTGTCTGCGACATCGCCGAGCTGCTGCGCCTCAGCCAGTCGGCGGTGAGCCATCAGCTCCGCATTCTCAAGGGCGCCAAGCTGGTGAAGTTTCGCAGGGAGGGCAAGCGCATCGCCTATTCCCTGGACGACGACCATGTGCGCAGCATCCTCAGCCTGGGGATGGAGCATGTGGAGGAATAATCGAAGAAACAGAAACGGCGCGGAACCTGACGTTCCGCGCCGTGTTTTTTTGCTTGTTCAGGCTGTTTTCCGCCCGTGGAGGACGGGAGAGAGCTTT
The DNA here is from genome assembly GCA_017552495.1 of Clostridia bacterium. GTDB lineage: Bacteria > Bacillota > Clostridia > Oscillospirales > Butyricicoccaceae > UBA4644. Next base: position 16,961 of record JAFZPW010000167.1, read on the forward strand.
TTGTAGATCAGGAAGGTGATGACGCACACCAGCAGCTCCTTGACAAAGGTAAAGGGGACGTTGAAGCGCAACAGCGCGTCGAACAGGCCGCTGCAGGAGGGATCCAGCTTCTGATACATACCCAGAATGGCTTCGATGGGCAAAAGCTTGGTGTAAAGGGGATAGATCAGATAGTAGTTGATGGGCAGGCATCCCGCCGCGGAAATCACGCAGCCGGCCAACGAACCGGCAAGAGCGCCCTTGCGGCTGCGGATGCGGCGATAGATCAGGCCGGCGGGGATGACGTAAAGGCAGCCAAGCAGGAAGTTGGACAGTTCGCCCACGCCGCCGGTGTGGCCCACCAGCAGATGCAGGACGTTTTTGATGAGGCAGACCGCGGCGCCGGACACGGGGCCGTAAGCAAAGGAGGCCAAAAGCGCGGGCAGCTCGGAAAAGTCCATCTTGATGAACGAGGGCATGACGGGGACGCTGAAATCCAGGAACATGAGGACGAAGCCGATGGCGCCCAGCATGGCGGTGCCAACCAGCGCGCGGGTGTGAGTGCTTTGACGGGACATACGATTCCTTTCCGGCAGCAGGGATACTGCCCGGATATGGCTGTGGATTTTTGCAAAAAAGCGCCCTGTCAGACCCAAAAGGGCATAACAGGGCGCGGCTTTACAAAGCCATATCTTCTTTCATCCAGACTA
>JAFZPW010000168.1 GCA_017552495.1 Clostridia bacterium
ATATCAAGGGTAGAATCGCTTTTAAGCCCTTATGACAAGGGCATTGTGGACAAGCACCTGACACTAGAGTATATAAACCCGCGTCTTTTCCCTTGACGGCAAGAACCGAAAATGGTAAAATAAACTGATTTATTATGGAGTTATTTGCGCGTTTTGCGCTTGCCGAAAGGGATACATTATGTGGACATCAACCCATTGGAAAGATTATGCGCTGCTGGACTGCGGAAACGGCCAGCGGCTGGAGCGCTGGGGAAAACAGATCCTGGTGCGGCCCGACCCGCAAGCCATCTGGGCTCCTGCAGGCGACCCCCGCTGGGACAGGGCCGACGCCGTTTATCATCGCAGCAAGACCGGCGGCGGAAGTTGGGAGGTGCGCGCACTGCCCCAGCAGTGGACTGTGGCTTATGATCGGCTGACCTTCAACGTCAAGCCCATGAGTTTTAAGCACACCGGCGTGTTTCCCGAGCAGGCCTCCAACTGGGACTTCATCCGGCAGCAGATCAAAAGTGCGGGAAGACCTGTCAGCGTGCTCAATCTTTTTGCCTATACCGGCGGGGCGACGCTGGCCGCCGCCTCGGCAGGCGCTTCGGTCTGTCATGTGGACGCCGCCCGGGGCATGGTGACCTGGGCCAAGGAAAACGCCCGTTCTTCGGGGCTGGAAAACGCCCCCATTCGCTATATTGTGGACGACTGCCAGAAATTCATCAAGCGGGAGATCAACCGGGGCCGCCGCTACGACGCCATCATCATGGATCCCCCCTCTTACGGCCGGGGGCCCAACGGCGAGGTTTGGCGATTTGAGGACAGCATCGGCGAATTTGTCAATCTATGTGCCGGCGTGCTGTCGGATCACCCCCTGTTTATCATCATCAATTCTTACACGGCGGGGATTTCGCCCTCTGTCCCGGCCTATCTGCTGGGAACGGCGGTGCAGCCCCGCTTCGGCGGCGCCGTCGAGGCAGCGGAGCTGGGGCTCCGCTGCGAGTCCACAGGGCTTTTGCTTCCCTGCGGGCACACCAGCCGCTGGATCGGAGGGGACGCGTAATGGCCATCATCGAAACCAGAGATCTCACCTTTCGCTACGAGGATGCCGACAGCGATGCGCTCTGCGGCGTCACCCTCTCCATTGAGGAGGGTTCGTTCACTGCGATTTTGGGCCACAACGGAAGCGGAAAATCCACCTTTGCCAAGCACCTCAACGCCATTCTGCTCCCCTCGGGAGGGAAGGTTTATGTGGGCGGCGTAGACACCGCGGACGAAAGCAGGCTGTTTGACGTGCGGAAAACGGCGGGCATGGTTTTTCAGAATCCCGACAATCAGATCGTTTCCACCGTTGTAGAGGAGGATGTGGCCTTTGCCTGCGAAAACATGGGCTTGCCCCAGGAAGAGATCCGGGCGCGGGTGGATGAATGTCTGGCCGCCGTCGGCATGGGCGAATATGCCCGGCACGCCCCTCACCTGCTCTCCGGCGGGCAAAAGCAGCGGGTGGCCATCGCCGGCGTTCTGGCCATGCGGCCCCGATGCATCGTCATGGACGAGCCCACCGCCATGCTGGATCCCTCGGGCCGGGCCGAGGTCATTCACGCCGTACAGAAACTCAACCGGGAGACCGGCATGACCGTTGTGCTCATCACCCACCATATGGAAGAGGCCGCCCTGGCCCACCGGGTGATCGTAATGAAGCAGGGCAAGGTTGCGCTGGACGGGACGCCGAAGCAGGTTTTTTCCCAGGTAGACCGTCTGCGGGAGCTTTCGCTGGCCGCGCCCCAGACCGTGCAGCTTGTGCACGCGCTGGATCCCGCCGGAACGTTGCTCTCTCCCGAGGCGCTCTCGGTAGAGGAATGCGCCGATCAGCTCATGAAGTATTTGGAGGCCTGACCGTGAACGAAGTATTGCGCGTTGAACATCTGACCCATACGTACAGTCCCGGCACGCCTTTTGAAAAAACCGCCGTGGATCATGTGGATTTTACCGCTCATCGGGGCGAGTTCATCGGCCTGATCGGTCATACCGGCAGCGGGAAATCCACCCTGATCCAGCATTTCAACGGGCTGCTTACTCCAACCGAGGGGCGCGTCCTGATAAACGGCGAAGATATCCATCAAAATAAAGACATGACCCGAGCCGCCCGGTTTGCCGTTGGACTGGTGTTCCAGTATCCCGAATACCAGCTTTTTGAAGAAACCGTTTTCAAGGACGTGGCCTTCGGCCCCAAAAATATGGGACTGGAAAAGGATGAGATCGACCGCCGGGTGCGGGAAAACTGCCGCATTGTGGGTCTGCCCGAGGACGTGCTGGAAAAGTCGCCTTTTGAACTCTCCGGCGGGCAAAAGCGCCGGGTGGCGCTGGCCGGCATCTTTGCCATGGAACCGGAGGTCATGGTGCTGGACGAGCCCATGGCCGGTCTGGATCCCGCTGGCTGCGCCGACGTGTTCCGCTTTATCCGCGAATACCACCAAAAGCACGGCACCACCATTATCTTCGTTACCCACAGCATGGAATACGCCGCTCAAATGTCCCAGCGCATCGTGGTGATGGATCACGGAAAAATTTTAATGGACGGAACCCCCGACCAGATCTTTGCCCGCTCCGATGAACTTCTGGCCGCCGGGCTGGACGTTCCCCAGGTTACGCAGGTGTTTCTGGAACTCAAGCGCCGCGGGATAAACGTGGATTCCGCCGTATATACCGTGGAGCAGGCGGCCGCCTGTCTCCGCGCCCTGAAAGAAGGTGGCGCGGCATGCTGAAAGACATCACTTTGGGTCAGTATTTCCCCGGCGGCAGTCCGCTGCACCGGATGGATCCCCGCAGCAAGCTTTTGATCCTGATCCTTTACATTGTCACCATTTTTGTGGTCAAGGGTTTTTTCCCCTATCTGCTCTGCGTTTTGGCGCTCATCGCCGCCGTGATCGTTTCCACCATTCCGCCCAAAATGATCCTGCGGTCGCTTAAGCCCATTCTCATCATCGTGCTGTTTACCGGCCTGCTCAACCTGTTCTATACCCCGGGCGTCGAACTGTTCCATCTGTGGATCTTCAAGATCACCCGCGAAGGCATCGCCACCGCCGCGGCCATGGCGCTTCGCATTATTCTTTTGGTCGCGTCTACCTCGCTGCTTACTTACACCACCTCGCCCATGTCTCTTACCGACGCGCTGGAAAATCTGCTTGGCCCGCTGAAAAAAATCAAGGTGCCCGTACATGAGTTTGCCATGATGATGTCCATCGCCCTGCGCTTCATCCCCACGCTGATCGAAGAAACCAATAAAATCATGTCGGCGCAGAAGGCCCGGGGCGCGGATTTTGAAAGCGGAAGCCTCTTTTCCCGTGCAAAGGCGCTGGTGCCTGTGCTGGTTCCGCTGTTCGTTTCAGCCTTTCGCCGGGCCGAGGAACTGGCCACCGCCATGGAGTGCCGCCTGTATCGCGGCGGCGAGGGGCGCACCCGCCTTCACTCTCTGCGCTATGGCCGGGTGGATCTCATCGCGGCGATTTTGTCCGCCGCGCTCTGCGGCGGGGCCATCGCCCTGCATATTCTGCTATGAAGACGGCGCTGATTCTTTCGTATCTGGGAGCCGACTATCACGGCTGGCAGCGGCAGGAAAACGCCATGACCATCCAGCAGCTTTTGGAGGAAGCATGGGAAAAAGCCTGCGGCGGCAAGGCCTGTCTTTCCGGCTGCGGCCGCACCGACGCCGGCGTCCACGCCAAATATTATGTGGCCTCCACCGACGCGCCCTCAACCATCCCGCTGGACAGACTGCCCATGGCCCTCAATGCCCGGCTGCCGGAGGCCGTTGTGGTTCACAAAGCAGTGGCGACGGACGACGAATTTGACGCCCGCTTTTCCTGCGTGTGCAAGGAATACACTTATCTTATCCACAACAGCCGCACCCGGGATCCATTTTACACCGACAGGGCATGGTTCTACCCCCAAAAGCTGGACGTGGCCGCCATGCGGCGGGCAGCCCATGACTTTGTGGGGACGCTGGACTTCGCCGCCGTGAAAAACGAGGGCACCCCCGTGCGTTCCACGGTGCGAACGATCTTCTACTGCGAGGTGGAGGAACGGGGCGGCGATATCATCGCCATACGCGTCTGCGCCGACGGATTTCTTTACAATATGGTGCGTGCCATCACGGGTACGCTGGTTTATGTGGGCATCGGCAAAATTCCCCGGGACGGCATCCCTGCCATTCTGCACAGCGGCGACCGGCTGGCCGCCGGGCCCACCGCGCCGCCCTGCGGCCTTTATATGACGGCGCTCACATACAACAGGGAGGAACTGGATGGACGAGCGGATTGACCTGAAAAAATCGGGCAAACTAAAGGATAATATCACCCGCTTCCGGCAGGACAAGCGCCTGGCGGTGGTGGGCGCTTTGCGCTCTCTGGCCCTGCTGGGAATGCTTGCCATCGTGGTCTTTTGCATTTTCCGCTATCACGAGGATCTGGCGCCCTCCAATCTCAAGCGGCTGAGCGCCTATTTGAAAACGGCCAACGCCGCTTCCGATCCTTTCACCGAATACCGCTTTGAATCGGGGCTGAACACCTGCTGCGCCCCCTTCCGCACCGGTCTGGCCGTTATTTCGGGCGACACCTATTCCTTTGTCAGCGGGACGGGGAATCTTTATTCCCTGCAACTGGATTATCGGACTCCGGCAATCTGCGCCTCAGACAAATATGTATTGATCTATGACCGGGGCGGAAAGAGTTTTTGTGTGGCCAACAGCTATGCCGAATATCTTCGCGACGCGCTCACCTCCCCTATTATTTCGGCCTCCATGAACCGGGAGAGCGATTTTGCGTTGGTGACCAATGAAGAAGGCTATCGTTCGGCTGTGACCGTGTATAACGGCCGGCAAAAGTTTTTGTGCAAATGGATGACCTCGCAGTTTTACGTCCTTTCGGCCTCGGTGAGCCCCCGAGGCGACGCCTTTGCGGCGCTTTGTCTCAGCGAGGAGCAATTGGAGGCGCGCACCGAGATCCGCTATTTCACCATCGGCAGAGAAACGCCCGACTGGAGCTTTTCGTTGGGCGAAAAGCAAGTCTATTCCCTCACCCATGATAATTCCGGCGGGCTGCTCATACTATGTGACGACGGCCTTTACCGTCTGGATAAAGACGGCAGACAGACCGCTTCCATTCCCTTTTCCGCTCCGCCCATCCGTTTTTCCGCGCAGGAGGGCGGCGACCTGCTGATCGCTTTTTCCAACGCAGATCAGGGCGCGCAAAACACGCTGGTTTGGGTTGTGGGAGATGAGGGCAGGATTCTGTGGCGCGACAGTTATCCCGGAACGCTTTGCGCTGTGGACTGCGCGGAGGACACAGCCTGTGTCCTCACCGGCGACCGGCTGTATGCCGTCCGCTATCGGGACGAAAATCAGCCCCGACACTGGCTTGCTCACAGCGGCGCCCGGGATGTGGTCGTCCATCGAGCCGGAAATCCCATTCTGATCTATTCCGACCGTGCGGAGACCGTCGCTTTTGCGGAAAAGGAGGGCGCATGAACCTGACGTTTTTTGACCGGCCCCTGTTCTGGGACGTTCTGTTCGCGGCGATCCTGCTGATCTGGATCGGAATCGCGGCAAAGAAAGGCGCGTTTCGCGCTGTTTCCGGCATCGCGGGAACGGTGCTGGGCGTGATCGTGGCATGGATCTTTCATGGCGGGCTCGCCTCCCTCATCGAGCCGCTACTCCGCCCCGTTTTGCAAGGGCTGGCACAGCGGGCCGACCTGTCGGCGGTACGCGGATTGGAACAGGGCTCGGCGCTTTCCGATCTGATTTCCAAAAGCGACAGCGTGGCCGACAAGCTCAGCGAGCTCTATCAATCGCTGATGGCGCAGCTTGCTCAGCAGCTTTCCCTGCGTCTGGCCCCCATCATCGCCTTTCTGCTGCTGTTTCTTTTGGTCAAACTGGCGATCCGGATCCTGTGCGCCGTCCTGGATTGGGATATTCCCGTTCTCAGCACGCTCAACCGCTTTGCCGGCGGGCTGCTGGGCGCACTTTCAGGCGCGTTGATCGTGCTGGCGCTTTGCTGGGCGGTGATGCGCTTTGCCCCGGCGGACAATGTGGGCTTTCTCAGCCGCCCCTGTTTGGAGCAAAGTTATACCGGCGGCCTTGTGAGCCGGCTGTTCGCCATTCTGTTATAGACGGATACTTTTTCCATCTTTTTTACCCTTAATCCGGAGGAAACGAATCTTATGGAAAACATGCCAATCTGCGCCCGCTGCAAGAAAAACATGGCAGTGGTGTTCATTACCAAACTGGAAAACGGAAGATCGGTGAACGAGGGTCTTTGCCTGAAGTGCGCCAAAGAACTGGGCATCAAGCCAGTCACCGATCTGTTGGATAAATTCGGCCTGAAGGACGAGGATCTGGACGGTCTGACCCCCGAGGCGCTGGGCGAAAACCTGCCGGCCATGATGCAAGAGTTGGGTCTGCCCGGCATCGGCGGCGAAGAGGATGGGGATGAGGACGAAACGCCTTCCCGCGCCCCGGCTTTCCCCCTGTTCAATCTGTTCCGGCAAAAGCAGGAATCCAGCGAACAAAAGACCGCCGAGGGTGGAAAAAAGCCCCTAAAAAAGAAAAAATTCCTCAACAATTATGCCATGGATCTCACAGCAAAGGCCCGGGCCGGCAAGCTGGACCGCATCGTGGGCC
>JAFZPW010000169.1 GCA_017552495.1 Clostridia bacterium
CCAGCTGCGTGCTGTAGGCCTTCGTCGTGGCCACGGCGATCTCCGGCCCGGCCCAGGTGTAAATCACATCGTCCGACTCCCGGGCGATGGAGGAGCCCACCACGTTGACGATGGAAAGGATATAGGCTCCCCGGGCCTTCGCCTCCCGCAGCGCCGCCATCGTGTCCAGCGTTTCGCCCGACTGACTGATGACGATCACCAGCGTCTTTTCATTCACAATGGGATCGCTGTAACGGAATTCAGAGGCCAGACAAACCTCCACGCTGCGGCGGGTCAGGTGCTCCAGCGTGTATTTGCCCAGCATACCCACATGATACGACGAGCCACAGGCCACGATAAAGATCTTGGCAAAGCCGCGGATCTGTCCGGGCGTCAACTTCATATCCTCCAACGCCACCCTGCCGTCCTTCAGCCGGGGGAAGATGGTGCGGCGCAGCGCCTCGGGCTGTTCAAAGATCTCCTTGAGCATGAAATGGGGATAGCCGCCCTTTTCCGCCGCCGAAACCTCCCAGTCGATGTGGTGCCGCTCTTTTTCCACGGGCTGCTGCAGGGCGTCAAAGACCTGCACGCCGTCTTTGGTAAGGACGGCCACTTCGCCGTCCTCCATGTAAGAGACCTCACGGGTATAGCGCAAAAGCGCCGTCACATCCGAGGCGATGAAGGTTTCTCCCTCGCCATAGCCCAGCAAAAGCGGCGCGTCCTTGCGGGCGGCGATGAGGGTGCCCGGGCAGTCCTCGCACAGCATTCCCAAGGCATAAGCACCCTCGATGCGCCGCAGAACGCGGCCCACCGCCTCAAAAAAGTCGTGACATTCGTTGTAATAAAATTCCAGAAGCTGCGCCACCACTTCGGTATCGGTTTCCGAACGGAAGTGAACGCCCTGATGGATCAGATACTCCTTGATCTCCGCGTAATTCTCAATGATACCGTTGTGGATGACGGCAAACTTTCCCCCCTCGCTGAGATGAGGATGGGAATTGACGTCGCTGGGCGCGCCGTGTGTGGCCCAACGGGTGTGACCAATGCCGCAGGAGGCGGCAAAGGGGCCTTTTTTCTCCAGCAGCTCGTCCAACTCCCGGATGCGCCCCTGGGTCTTGACCACCTGCAAGCCGTCCTGCTCCAGCAGCGCCACACCCGCCGAGTCATAGCCCCGGTATTCCAGCTTATACAGTCCCTGCAGCAAAATGGGAACGGCCTGCTGCCTTCCCACATAACCTACGATTCCGCACATATCAAAACTCCTTTTCAGAAAAAGCCTGTTTCCCGCACCGCGTGCACCGCTCTTTGTCCCACCGGTCGCCCGATGGATTTGAAACGGTGCTCTCGCCCCGCGGCAGGGCGGGAGGCATCCGCCGAACCCTTCGATTTTCGCGCTTTCGCGCAACCTCCGTCCTCGTCAGCCGGCGCATACCCGCCCGGCTCCGGCGCTTGTTTCCAGCCTCCCTTCCCGCAAGCTATCTATCGCCTCGTCCCCGCGGGGGACGGATCATTCTTCCATGGCGGCAACGGCCTCCCGCACCGCCTGCGCGGCCTTTTCGGCCTGCCGCTTCACCGCCTCCGGCTCCCGGCCTTCCACCATCACCCGCACCTTTGGCTCGGTACCCGAGGGACGGATGACCACGCGCCCCTCGCCGCCGAAGGAAGCGGCGATCTCCTCGCTCACCTGCCGCACGGCAGGAAGTTGGGCCACCTGCGCTTTCCGTTTGTTGCTCACCGGCACGTTCACCGAGACCTGGGGAAAGCTCTCGATCTCCCGGTTGAGAACGCTGGCCGCCCGGCCGCCGGATTTGAGGGCGCAGAGAAACTGTATCGCCGTAAGCTGGCCGTCGCCGGTGGTGGCGAAATCCGAAAGGATCACATGACCCGACTGCTCGCCGCCGATGTTCCAGCCCTGCTCCCGCATCTTTTCCAACACATAGCGATCGCCTACCTGCGTGGACAAAACAGGGATGCCGTTCTCCTTCAAAAAAGCGTGGAGACCCAAATTGGTGAGGATGGTGCCCACCACACCGCCCTTGAGCTTCCCGGTTTTCTGCATCCGTGCGGCAAGAATGCCGATGAGATGGTCGCCGTCGATGACCTCGCCGGTCTCGTCCACCATCAGGCAGCGGTCGGCGTCGCCGTCAAAAGCCGCGCCCGCGGCAAAGCCGCCGCCCCGGACGACCTCCTGCAGCCGCTGGATATGGGTGCTGCCGCAGGCTTCGTTGATGTTTACCCCGTCGGGGGTGCGGTTGATGAGATAAGCGTCGGCGCCCAGGGCGTAAAACAACTTTTCCGCCGTGGCCGAGGCGGCGCCGTTGGCGCAGTCTACCGCGATGCGCATACCGTTGAGCCGGCAGGGGGCGCTGTCGGTCAGATGGCGGACATAAGCCTCCACGGGATCGCCGTCATAGGGCAGAACGGCGCCCAGCTCCGCGCCGGTCTTGCGCGCGGCGGGAGGCGCGTCGATATAGCGTTCCATCTGCTCCTCCTGCGCGTCGGTGAGCTTATAGCCCGCGCCGCCGAATATTTTGATGCCGTTGTCGTCAAAGGGATTGTGGCTGGCGGAGATCACGATACCCGCGTCAGCGTCGGTGGTGGAGCCGGTAAGATAGGCCACTGCCGGCGTAGGAAGCACGCCCAGAGAGGTGACGTTCGCTCCGGCGGCGCAAAGTCCTGCCGTCAGCGCCGCCTCCAGCATCCCGCCGGAAAGGCGGGTGTCCCGCCCGATATACACCAGCGGCTTGCGGCTGAGTTCCTGCTCCAAAACGGCTCCCAGCGCCACGCCGGTCCGATACGCCAGAGCGGCGTCCAGTTCTTCGTTTGCTTTGCCGCGAATGCCGTCGGTTCCGAAATATTTCATATCCTGCGCTCCTTTTCGTTTGTCCGGTCAGAGACAGACGACGGGGCGCTCCCACGCCGTCCGCACAGACTGGAAATCAATATCCAATGATCTAATCAATCACATAAACCCATCCCAGCAGCTCCTGAAAGATCGCCCAGCCGATGGAATGCCACGCCGCACAGCAAATTCGGCTTACCCTTCCAGTTCAGCAATCCCGATTTCCCGCACCGGAAAGGTTATTTTCACCAATCCAACGGAAACAAACGTGCCGCTTATTTTCCGGAATTCCCGCAAAATCAGTTCGCTGGCCCGGTAAAAAGCGTCGTCGCCGTCTTCTTTGGTAAGCGCCAAGGTACAATGCGGCACCCATCGGTCGGGGCAATACCAATCCCATCCGGTCGTGTCAAAGCCGCTTAAGCACCTATGCAGTTCTTTTTGAAAGCGATACAGTTTCCCATTCATGACGGGAGAAGCAAAAATCGTTCTCGTATCGTTGAACATTCCCACTGAAGCGATCTCCGCAGGCATTGTCTTATGGGTTTTGGCAAACGCTTTCAGCCGCTCCATGCAAGCCTGCTCATCCACATCGTTGAAGCAGGCCAGCGTGAGATGCGGCCGGGTTTTCCATTCCAAAAACGTTTGGCTCAGTTTTTCATCGGCCACCCGTTTGGCAAGCCGAAACAGATTTTGTTCGGTCGCAGGATCGTAATACAGTTCTATTGCATACTGCATAGGGTTCTTTCCCTCCTTACATTTCCAACTGCCCGTGGAAGGGGATGCCCAGATGATCGTAAGCCTTCGGGGTGACGCAGCGGCCCCGGGGCGTGCGGTTCAAAAAGCCGATCTGCAAGAGATACGGCTCGTAAACGTCTTCCAGCGTCACGGCCTCCTCGCCGATGGTGGCGGCCAGCGTTTCCAGACCAACCGGTCCGCCGCGGAAATTGACAATGATGCTCTCCAGCATACGGCGGTCAACGCCGTCCAGCCCAAGCCGGTCGATCTCCAGCGCCGAAAGCGCCATGTCCGCCGTGGCCTGATCCACCTTTCCACTGCCCTTGACCTGGGCAAAATCCCGCACCCGCTTGAGGATGCGGTTTGCGATGCGGGGCGTCCCGCGGGAGCGGCGGGCGATCTCCAGCGCGCCGCCGGGCACGATGTCCACGCCCAGAATCCCCGCCGTGCGGGTAACGATGCGCTGCAGCTCCTCGGGGGTATACAGCTCCAGCCGCAGATGGACGCCGAACCGGTCCCGCAGGGGGGAGGAAAGCTGCCCCGCCCGGGTGGTGGCGCCGATGAGAGTAAAGCGGGGCAGATCCAGCCGGATCGAGCGGGCCGCGGGGCCCTTGCCGATGATGATATCCAGCGCGTAATCCTCCATAGCGGGATAGAGCACCTCTTCCACGGCGCGGTTAAGGCGGTGGATCTCGTCGATGAAGAGCACGTCGTTTTCATTGAGATTGGTGAGCAAAGCCGCCAGATCGCCCGCCTTTTCGATGGCGGGGCCGGAGGTGACGCGGATGCTGACCCCCATCTCGTTGGCGATGACGCCCGCCAGTGTGGTCTTGCCCAGACCCGGCGGGCCGTAAAGCAGCACATGATCCAGCGGTTCGCCCCGCTGTCTGGCCGCCTGGATATACACGCGAAGATTGTCTTTGATCTTTTCCTGCCCGGTATATTCCGTCAGAAAATGGGGGCGGAGGCCCGCCTCCTGATCCTCTTCCCGCAAAGCGGAGGATACGATGCGCTGTTCTTCCTCCAACGCCTGCCCGAATTCAATGGCCATGTCCCGTCCTCCTTAAAACAACCGCTTCAGGGCGGCGCGCACGATCTCGTCGGTGGCCATGCCCTCGGTCTTCACGCCCTGGAGCGCGGCCGTGGCAACGGCGCGGGGATAGCCCAGCACCGCCAGCGCGGCCAGCGCGTCCTCCACCGCCGTCCCGCCGGCGATTCCGGCCGCCGGAAGTTCGATCCCGCCGCCGGAGGCCGATTCCAGTTGATCGCGGCTCATCTTGTCCTTCATCTCCAAAAGGATGCGCTGGGCCAGTTTTTTGCCCACGCCGGGGGCGGCCGTCAGAGTCTTTTCGTCGCCGGAGATCACACAAAGCGCCAGTTTTTCCGGCGTCGCCGCACCCAAAACAGCCAGCGCCGCCTTGGGCCCCACGCCGGAAACGGTGAGAAGCTGCTTGAAGCATTCCAGTTCCTCTTTCCGCGCAAAGCCGTAAAGCTCAAAGATATTTTCCGCCACGCGCAGATAGGTGTAAAAGGTGACTTTTTCTCCCACCCGCACCGCACGAGCCGACTGATAGGAGGTGTTGAGGGCATAGCCCACCCCGCCTGCGTCGATGACCACCATGGCGGCGTCTGCCGCCGCCACCTCGCCGGAAATATACGCAAACATCGCCGTTCCTCATTTCTCTGTTCAGACTATATATAGTCATGATATCACAATTTCGCACAAGATACAACCGAAAACCAAAGAAAAGCGGCAGTCGCGCTGCCGCTTTTCCGCCCTTCTTGACTCAATAGGTGATATACCAGATTTCCACGGCGTCTTCGCCGCCGTTGTACTCCGCCAAAAGCACGCGCTCCCCCACGGGAACAAAGCGATAATAGCGGGCGTTTTCCCCGTCGCCGGCGCTCCAGCTCCAGGTATACAGATGGGGGCCGCCCGCCGTGTCATACACGTCCACCGACTGTCCCGCCTCGCCGCTGCTGAACGCAAAGCGATCGGTGGTAAGCGCCATGCGGGTACCCACCGTGTTGATCTCCACCTGCTGCACCGCCGTGTTCTTGGTGGTATGCTCCACGGCAATGGGCCGGACGGAAAAGTCTGTCATGTCGATGCGGGCAAAGCCATAGCTTTCCTCCTGTCCGATGCCTGTGGCGCGGATACCCACGCCGTTCCACACACCGCAAAGATAGGTACCCATGGGGCAAAGCATCTGTTCCTCGCCGGTGTCGATGTCGTAAACGGAATAATAGTTCGGCATATAGGCGTCGTAATTGCCGAAAACAAAGCGGTGATCGTCCAGGATGGCGATGAGTCCGTAAGAAGCGCCGCGACGCTCGCTGTACGGCTCGGCGACGGCGTTGCCTTTGAGGAGCACCTCACCGTCCAGCAGAATATCGGGATAGACTGCGGTGAGCACATGCTCGCCCATGCGGAACAGTTCCGCCTCTTCATAGGCCGATTCGGTCAAAAGCAGCTCTTCGTCCAGCAAAATCTGGCGCACGCCGCGCCCGTTGTAATAGGCCAGCCGCCAGGGGCCCTCCGGCGGCAGCTCCAATCCCATGAGATGGCCCGTGCTGCCTGGGAGGGGATATTCCTGCAAAAGCTGGCATTCCGGCATGGAAAACACCTTGAGCACCAGACCGTTATCGGTGGTGCGAATCAAGGCTGCGCGCGCTTCGTTGAGCCACACGCCGCTGCGCCACAGAGCCAAAAGATCCTCCGGATCCTCGAAGCGGAGCGCCACCGCCTCGGGCGGGAGCTGCAAGTTCTTCCCCTCCGGCGCGTCTGGCTCGTCGGATGGAGCCGGATCCGCCGGCTCGTCCGGCGTTACGGGCGCGGGATCCGCCGGAGGATCTTCGGGCGCGGGAGAGGCAGGCGCGGGATCTGCCTGGCCCGCCGGTGGATCGGCAGGCGTTTCTCCGGGCTCCGGTTTCCCGCTGCAGGCAGCCAGCGCCAACAAAAGCGCCAGCAAAAGACACAGGATCACAGCATTCTTCTTCATTTCGGTTTCCTTTCTTCCGGCGGTCAATATTCCATCCGATACAGCCATTCCCCGCCGGTGCTGTACCGGTGCATCGCAACATAAAGCGTGTTGTCGCCCATCAGCGTTACGCCGCTGACCATGGCGGTCTGCTCCGGAACGGCCCATTGATAGAGCAACGCGCCGGAAAGATCATAAATTTCCAAACAGGTGCTTCCGTTTTTTCCGTACCACAGGCAAAGACGGCTCCCCGTCCAATTGACGGCGGGAAAGACTTCGGGATCCTCCCCGGCCCCATCATCCGAAAAAACAGGTCCCACGCCCAGCGGGCGGGTCTTCCCGCTTTTGAGATCCAGACAATGATAATCCCAGCAAAAGCCCAGATCCTCCATGCGGCAAATCAGCGCCGTTTCGGCCTGCGGATCGGCGCCAAGGATATAGTTGGGCCCATCGTCGGGCAGGGGATGATCCTGTCCGGCGGCAAGATCGTAAATGCCGCTGTGCTCCAGCCATTCATAGCCCCAATAATGGTAAAGGAAGCGGTGGTCGTCCAACGCCCGGGCAAAGCGATAGGCCGTGGCCTCCTCGTCCGCACCGTCCCGCCCTTCCAACAGCGGCGTGCCGCCCTTCCACAGACTGCCCTGCCGCTGGGAAATCACCGTATCGCCCACGGAATAGCGCAGGTCCCCCGTGTCCACCGGATGAATGGCGGAGCCCTCCGCCGAAACGGCCATCTCCCGGGTCACCTGCCCGCTCTCATCCCAGCAAAGCAGGATGAGCGTTCCGTCCTCCACCCGTTCGGCGCGCCAGCCGTCGCCCAACTCCACATCCTGCAAGATCTTCTCCTGTGTAAAATCATAAACCACCACCCGCCGTTCGGCCTGCACCAGCGCGGCGCAGGTCTCGGTGAGGGGATAGGCATCCTGCCGGTTGTCTCCGCCGCACAGAGCCGCAAGCTCTACCGCCGCGCTTTCTTCCGGCTCCTCGGGAGCGGATACCGCCAGCATCCGCGCCGAAAAACGGGGATCGAGCGCCAGATAATCGTAACCGGCCCGGCGGCTGTCGAGCATCTTCTCCCCGGTCAAAAGACCCGTAAGGCAGGCTCTGCCGTCCTCCGCAAAAAACAGGATCTGCACCGCTTCCGTCCGCTCCTCTCCGGAGGCGTCGGAAAGACGCAGCGTCCACAGGCAGCTCCCGCCGCTCAATTGATCCGCAAACATACTCTCCGGCGCGGTATAGCCGGTTTCAAAAAGGACGTCCGCAGCCTGGTCGGGATAACGCAAAACGGCATATTCCCTGACCCAGACCTCGGTGGCAAAGCCCATCCGCGAAGGATCTTCCACCCATTCGTTGCGGGCAATAATGGCAGTACGGGCATAATAATCCTCCACCGTGTCGGCCCGGCCGCTGTCGCTGACGATTCCCTCGGCGGGAGACGCGGGCTCCATCGGCTCTTCCACCGGCGGCTGCACGGGAGAAGGCGCGGGCTGCGGCTCGTTCTTTTGGCAGGCGGCCAAAAAAGCCGTCAGCATCAGCGCCGCGCAGATCGCGCTCAAGTATTTCTTCATAAACTGTCCTCCCGAACGCTGCAAAACGGATTTCGCTCTCTTAGACCGGCGTGCAGAAAAAAGGTTCCTCGCGCGCTGCTTTTTATTTTATCATATTTTATCACAACTTACCGTACTTTTGGGAACTTTTTCTGAATTTTTCTGTCTGAATCAAAAAGCATGTAGAAAAGGGGCTGTTTTCATGTTCAAAAAAACGATCCTTCCTCTGGCTGCGCTGACGCTGTGCACCGTACTTCTGGTGATCGCCTGCAGCAGCCTGATTTCTCAGGTTTACACCGAAATCCAACCCGGCCGTTCCGGCGCCATGCGTCCCGCCGTTTCCTACGACGAGGTTTTGTCCACCGTTCTTGCCGCCCGGCAGGAAAAGAGCACCCGCAGTGAAATTTCGTTTGACACCGCCGTTATGGAAGCTCCCATGCCCGATGCTGCGAACGACGCTGCGGCGGAGGAAAATCGCTCTGCCTCGTATTCTTCTACCAACATTCAGGTAGCGGGTGTGGATGAGGCTGACCTCATCAAGACCGACGGAGATTGCATTTACGCGCTTTACGGCAACGAGCTGCGCATTTATCGGGCGGCCGGCGCCGAAAGCGTCCTGCTGAGCCGTCTTTCCCTTTGGAGCGAGAGCCAGGAAAACGCCAGCCGGGACGCCTGTGAACTGTATCTTTCCGACGGCACGATCTCGGTGATCTGCCGGGATTATTTCTGGAACGATGAGGGCGGCGGCGCCCGCACCGTGCTCCAGCTCATCGATGTTGCCGATCCCATCCGTCCGTCTGTCCGCAGCGAACTGGGACAGGATGGTTATTACGTGGATTCCCGCATGACCGACGGCCGGGTCTATCTGGTATCGCAAAAGGGTATGTGGTATTACGGGCCGCTTGCGGATCCCATGGTTATCATCCCCTGCGTTTACAACGACGGCGTCAAGACCGCGCTGACGCCCGACCGCATCTTCCTGCCTGAGGATGTGACCGATGAGAGTTTCACCGTCCTCACCGTCACCGATCTCGCCGGCGGCGTGCAGACTGACGCCTGCACCGTGCTGGGCAGTGTGTCCACCGTCTATATGACGCCAAACAGCATCTACCTGGCCGCCACCTTCTACGATCACGCCACGGGCGAGCCCTATCGCGAGGCTCAATATTCCGTATTGGAGCACATCGAGACCCGCAGCACCACCCTTTCGGTTTTTGATCTGGCCGACGGCCTCACCCTTCGCGCCACCGGCGCGGTGCCCGGGTCGCTGCTCAATCAGTTTTCGCTGGACGAAAAAGACGGCTATCTCCGTCTGGTGGTCACCGAATACAACTATCGCTACCGGGTTTTTACCGATGAAGCCTATGGCTTTGTAAATTATCAAACGGATGAAACCGCCTCCGGCAATACCAACAGCCTGTATGTGCTGGATGACAATCTCAACGTCGTCGGCAGCCTGACCGGGCTGGGCGAGGACGAACGAATTTATTCCGCCCGGTTTGACGGCGATCTGTGTTATTTCGTCACCTTCCGGGAAACCGATCCCCTCTTTGCCGCCGATCTCAGCGATCCCCGCGCCCCGCGCCTGCTCAGCGAGCTCAAACTCCCCGGCTTCTCCTCCTATCTCCACGTCTACGGCGAAGGACTGCTCTTCGGTCTGGGCCGCTGGGCCGACGAGAAAACCGGCTGGGCCGAG
This sequence comes from Clostridia bacterium, assembly GCA_017552495.1. Lineage (GTDB taxonomy): Bacteria > Bacillota > Clostridia > Oscillospirales > Butyricicoccaceae > UBA4644. Next base: position 9,781 of record JAFZPW010000169.1, read on the forward strand.
GAAATCAAACTGGCCATGTACGATTCTTCCGACCCCGCGGCACTCATCGAGCTGGCCTCTTACCGTCTGCCCGAGGACGCCTGGTACACCCCCGCGCTGAACGATCATAAGGCGCTGCTCATCCTTCCGGAGAAAAACCTCATCGGCTTCGCCACCGACAAGGGCTATTACCTCTTTGCCTATGAAAATGGCTCCTTTGTTCAGAAGGCTCTGCTCACCGACGACTGGGAGCGGGAATCCTGGTACTGGGACTGCTGGAACACCCGCGCTCTCTATATCGACGAGGCCCTCTATCTGCTGGATGAGCAGGGTCTGCGGGTCTACGATCTCAACAGTTTCGCACCTCTGTGCAGTCTGCGTGCCTGATAAGATCTGACCATTTCGACAAATCGAACCGCCCTGCGGCCATGCCGCAGGGCGGTTTTCTTATTTCGCGGGCAAAATGCTGCCAGCCGTGTTGGCGTGGCACAGCGCGATGGCCAGCGCGTCGGCGGCGTCGTCGGGACGGGGCACCTTGCTCAGCCCCAGGATCATGCGGGTCATTTCCATGACCTGCTTTTTTTCGGCTTTGCCGTAACCCACCACCGCCTGCTTGACCTGCGACGGCGAATATTCATAAGGCAGAAGCCCCCGCTCGGCGCAGGCCGTCAGAATCACGCCCCGGGCCTGGGCCACCTGAATGCCCGTGGTGATGTTGGTATTGAAAAACAGCTCCTCGATGGCCACCGCGTCGGGCTTTACGGCGTCCAGCAGCGTCCGCATATCCCGGGCGATCTCCAAAAGACGGCGGGGCATGGCCACGCCCGCGGGGGTGGTGATGGCGCCGTAGTTCAGCATTTTGTGCCTGCCGTTGACGCTCTCGATCACGCCGTAGCCCACGATGGCATAGCCGGGGTCAAGACCCAGAACAATCATTTTCGCATCATCCTTTCGGCGGCGCGCAGGATGCCCAGCTTACCCGCCTCATAGGTTAATCCCCCCTGCAAATAGCAGGTAAAGGGCGGACGCATAGGCGCGTCACAGCTCAGTTCGATGGACGATCCTTGAATAAAGGCGCCCGCCGCCATGATGACGGGATCCTCATAGCCCGGCATATCTCCAGGCACGGGGGCGGCAAAACTGTCCACCGGCGAGGCGCTCTGGATGCCCTCGCAAAAACGGATCAGCACGTCGGGCGCACCGAAATCAATGGTCTGAATGATATCATAGCGAGGTTCGCTCGCCGTGGGCGAGACAGCGTAGCCCAGTTCCTCCATCACGGCAGCGCAGAAAGCTCCGGTCTTGACAGCCTGGGCCGTCACATGAGGCGCCAGAAAAAAGCCCTGATACAGCAGACGGTTGACCCCCAGCGTGGCGCCGCATTCCCCGCCGATGCCCGGAAGGGTCATGCGGGCAGCCGCCCGCTCCACCAGATCGGCCCGCCCTGCGATATAGCCGCCGCAGGGCGCCAGACCGCCGCCGGGATTTTTGATGAGCGAGGCCGCCATCAGATCGGCGCCCATCGCCACCGGCTCGGCCTCGCAGACAAACTCGCCGTAACTGTTGTCCACCAAAATCACCATTTCGGGCCGCAGGACGCGAATTTCCCGGCACAGCGCCCCGATCTCTTCGGGCGAAAGGGTCTTGCGGATGCCATAGCCCCGGGAGCGCTGGATGAACACCGCCGCCACATCGGGGGCCCTCACCGCCTCCAGAATAGCGGGCAGGTCGGGCGCGCCGTGTTTCAGCGGCACCTGCCGGAAGCCCATGCCGTAATCGGCAAAGCTCCCCGGCACCTTGCCCCGTAGGCCGGCCACCGTTTCCAGCGTGTCGTAGACTCCGCCGGTGACGCTGACCATGGTCTGCCCCGGGGAAAGGCAGGCGAACATGGCGCAGGCGATGGCGTGCGTCCCGTTGACAAAGGCGGTTCTCACCAGCGCCTTTTCCGCGCCGAACACCCGGGCATAGATGCGCTCCAGTTTATCCCGCCCCACATCGTCATAACCGTAGCCGGTGGTTCCTGCAAAATCTCCGGTTTGCACCCGCTCCTCGGCAAAGGCGGCCAGCACCTTTTCGGTGTTGACCTGCGCCACCCGGTCGATCTCGGCAAAGCGTCCGGCACATTTTTCCTCGGCGCGGCGAGCCAATGCAAGCAGCGTTTCATTCATATCCGGTCAAAGCTCCTTATCGCATCGTAAAATCTGAAGCCAGTATAGCATAGTTTTTGCAAAAAGAAAAGACCGCCTTTGGGGCAACGCCGTAAAGAAGGTGCTTTGATGTGAACAATAACCGGCTAAAAGGATATGAAACAGGCGCGGCCGCAACGGCCACGCCTGTTTTGTCGCTCCGTTTCGGATTTGAGGGTGCAAAATCCGATGCTCGGTACGAGCGGATAAAAAGGCGCCCCTACTATCCCGAATTTGGCATGGTCAATCGCATCAAATATGCAATAGCCTTTATTGTGTTACTCCCAAAAAGCCCCAAGGGAGGAACTTCCTTACGAAGTACCTCCCTTGCGACGGACTTTTCGCGCTCTGTTACAGTTCCAGCATGGCGGCGCGGGCCAGCAGCTTTGCCGCCTGCTCCACGTCGGAGAGATTCACCAGCTCGGCGGGGGTATGCACATTGCGGCAGGGGATGCTGACGCAGCCCGCCAGCACGCCGCTGCGGCTCACCTGCATGGAGCGGGCATCGGTGCTGCCCCCCAGCAGGATCTCGTCCTGCCAGACCACGCCGGCCGCTTCCGCCGCCCGACGGAGATGGGCCACCGTCTGAGGGTTGCACTGCATCCCGCCGTCCTTGATCTTAATGGCGGGACCCTTCCCCAGTCCCACCTGCATCCGCTGATGCGCCATCTCGCCGGGATTGTCCCCGGTGAGGCAGACATCGCAGGAAATCCCCATATAGGGGTCGATCTGCCATGCGGCGGTAACGGCGCCCCGGCAGCCCACCTCCTCCTGCACGGAAAAGACGAAATACACGTCGTTTTTGCTTTCGCCCATCTGCTCCATGGCCAGAAGCAGGGTGACGCAGCCGATGAGATCGTCGGCATAGGGGGTCATCAGATTGCCGCCGGCCACAGCCGAAGCAGGGGCATCGTATACGCACACCGAGCCGACGGGCGCCAGCGCTTCGGCCTCTTCCCGACTCTTTGCGCCGATGTCGATATACAGGTCGTGGATATCCACGTCCATCAGCTTGGCGCGGGCGAGACCAGCCTCTGCATCGGCCCAGATGCTGCCGCATACGCCGTTTTCCATACGCACCGGCGTTCCCACCAGCCGGGCGGGCATATGACCGCCCAGCGGCTCAAAGCGCAAAAATCCGCGCTCGTCGATAAAGGTGACCATAAATCCGATCACATCCATGTGGGCGGCGATCATCAGCCGCTTGCCCGGGCCTTTTTTATGACAGATCACATTTCCCAGCGTATCCACGGTAACCTCGTCCGCATAGGGTCGGGCCAACTCCGCCAGAATGCCGGCCTGCGGGGTCTCGAAGCCGGAGGGACGGGCCGCCCGCACCAGCTCGCGCTGCAGCTCTACGATATTTTTCATGGCTTTGTCCCCCTTATTTCGACAGAAATGCCGCCAAAAGCGCCCCTGCCCGCTCCGCGTCGGAACGGTCGTAGGTCTCGGCGGGAGAATGGATGTGGCGAGTGGGAATGCTGACGCAGGTGGCGGCCACGTGTTCCAGCGCCTTCTGCATGGCCGAGGTGTCGGTGCCGCCATGCACCAGAATCTCGGGCTGGACGGCGATGCCCTGCTCCCGCGCCGCTTTCATCAGCGCGGCGTTGAGGGCCGGATCGCACAAAACGCTGCCGTCCTTGAGTTTGACGGTGGGGCCGTTCCCCAGTACCAGCGTGCGGCTGCTGTTTTTGACCTCGGGCGTATCGTCGGTACCGCACACGTCGCAGGCGATGCCCATCGCGGGACGGATGGCCTGCGCGGCGCTCAGCGCGCCCCGGCAGCCCACCTCTTCCTGCACGGAAAAGACGAAATAGGCGTCAAACCGACTCTCCTTCAGCCGCTCCATGGCCAAAAGCAGCACCACGCAGCCGATGAGATCGTCGGCATAGGGACCCATGACGCAATTTCCCGCCGCCAGCCGGGGTTCGCCCTCGAACACGGCGGTGTCGCCGATCTTCACCAGCGACCGGGCTTCCTCGCCGTCGGCGGCGCCGATGTCCAAATACAGATTATCAAAACTCACGTCGGCCCAGTTGCCGGGGAATACCCGGCTCCGCTCTCGTATGCCGAAGGTTCCGCGGGTACCGTTGGGAAAGACCACCCGGCAGCTCAAAAGCCGTGCGGGGGCGTGGCCGCCGATGCCTGTCACCGTGACAAAGCCGTTTTCGTCGATGCCCCGCACCATAAAACCGATGGCGTCCATATGGGCGGCCAGCATGATGCGCTCGCCGCCGCCCTTTTTCCGGCAGATCACGTTGCCCATCACGTCCGTCGTGACCTCGTCCGCAAAGGGACGGGCCAGCTCGGCCAGCGTCTGCCCGATGCCGGTGCGCTCGGCGCCCGAAGCGCGGGCGGCCGCGACCAGTTTGCGATGAAGCTCCAAAACGTCAAACATTCAGATCACCTGCTTCCTCGATCACGATGGCTGCCAGCCTGCAAACCGCTTCCACATCGGGAAGATACGCCACGTTGCAGGCACAATGGATATAACGGGTGGGGACGGACAGGCCAAAGGCCAGCGCGCCCCGGCCGGCGTTGATCGCCGTTCGGCTGTCGGTGCCGCCGTTGGCGCTCTTGCGATACTGCCACCTGACGCCAAGAGCGTCGGCCTTCTTCAGCACTGCCTCCCGGAAATCTCTCTGATAGATCATGCCCTTGTCCAGAATCGAGACCACGGCGCCCTCCCGCTGGCGGCAGGACTGCTTGTGCTCGGCCACGTCGGGCATGTCGGCGGCGGTGGTGCCCTCCAGCGCAAGAATCAGGCCGGGCTCCAGCCGTTGGGCCGCCACAGTGGCTCCGCGGGAGCCGATCTCCTCGGCCACGGTAATGACGAACCAGGTATCATAGGGCAAATCCCGCTCCAGCAGCTTGAGCATCACGGCGCAGCCCACCCGGTCGTCCAGCGCCTTGGCCTTGACGCAATCGACGCCAAAGGGCAGAAACGCGCTGTCGAACATCACCGGCTCCCCGTGCGACACCAGCTTTTCGGCCGCCTCACGGCTGCCGCAGCCCATGTCCACATACAGGCTATCCAGTCCGGGAGCGGTTTTGCGCTCCTCGGGGGTGGTAAGGTGAACGGCCTTGAGGGCGATGACGCCTGGGATCTTGTTCAGCCCCGCACGCATCCTGCGCCCCACCAGCACCCGGGGATCGATCCCGCCCACAGGCGACAGCTTGAGCATCCCATCGTCGGTGATGCCGCGGATCAAAAACCCTACCTCGTCCATGTGGGCGCATACCATCATCGGCCGCGTGCGGCGCTTTTCGCCCCGTTTGAAGACAAACAGATTGCCCAGCGCGTCGGAAAAGAGTTCATGGGCGTAAGGGCGCGCCATGCTTTCGATGTATGTGCGCACCTCGGTTTCATATCCGGCCACGCCGTCCAGCTCGCAAAGGGTCTTCAACAGTTCCTTCATGCCCGATTCCTCCCTTCCAGCGAAAGGATCCACTCCGCCACCAGGCGGCTTACGCTTTCCACATCATCCATGGAGATCAGTTCCACCGGCGAATGCATATATTTCAGCGGCAGCGAGATCACCAGTGTTTCCACGCCTGTGCCCTGCACCTGCATGGGCCAGGCGTTGGTGCCGCTGCGGGAGGCGCAGGATTCCACGATATGGGGGATCTTTTTGGCACGGGCCACCTCCATGGCCCGCTGCGCCAGGTCGGGGCGGCTGTTGAAGCCCACCGAGATCACCGCGCCGTCGCCCAATTTGGCGGGCACTGTGGGGGCGTCGGCCGTGCGGGCGTGGGTTACGTCCACGGCGACGCCCAGATCGGGCTTCACCCGGAAAGTCGTGGCGATGCCGCCTTGGAAGCCTGTCTCCTCCTTGGTGGAGGCGGCCAGCACCACGTTGACGGGCAGTTCCTTGTCCCGAAGCAGCTCCATGGCGTGAATCAGGCAGACCAGACAGGCCCGGTCGTCAAAGGCCTTGCCGCAGACGGTGTTGCCCTTGAGTTCCATCAGGTCGTTGGCAAAGGAGAGATAATCTCCCACGTGGAACACGGCCTTCGCCTGCTCTCCCGTCATGCCCATATCCAGAACCATTTCCGAGATGGGGATCGACTTTTTCTGATCGCCGTCCTTTTGCAGGTGAGGCGGCAGAGCCGCTACGATGCCCAAATGCTCCTTGCCCTCCCGGTCGGTGACCACCAGCTCGCTGCCCAAAAGCATCCGCTGATCCACGCCGCCCACCTGGGTAAAACGCAGAAAGCCCTGGGGCGTCACTTCCGTGACCATAAAACCGATCTGGTCGATGTGCGCGTCCAGAAGGACGGTTTTCGCTCCGGGCACGGCGCTGTCACGCCATCCCAGAACGTTGCCGAAATCGTCTGTCTCCACCCGGTCGCACAGCGGCTCCATCAACTCCGCCGCCAGCCTGCTGACGCGGAACTCGTCGCCGGAAACGCCATAAGCGTGGGTAAGAAGACGGATCTTGTCCTGTAAGTTCAATCCGATGCACCTCTTTCCGTTTTATTTTAATTCGTTTACTTTGTCCTTGAAATAGCGGCCCCGGAGCATGAAATTGGGAAACTGATCGAAGGAGGCGCAGGCGGGGCTGAACAGCACCACGTCGCCTGGCTTCGCCAGCTTCCGCGCCGCCGTTACCACATCGTCCAGCCTGGTAAAATGCAGAATGGCGGGACTTCCCTCCCGATAATCGGGAGCCCGCTTCACGGCGGTCTCGATTTTGTCCGCCGTCGCGCCGCAAAGCAGCAGCGTTTTTACATGATTGGGGATGGCCGCGCCCAGCCCGTCGAAGGGAACGTGCTTGTCATAGCCGCCGGCGATCAAAATCACCTTTTCGGGGAAACAGTGCAGTCCGGCCAGCGTCCGCGTGGGGCTGGAGCCGATGGAATCGTTATACCAGCGCACGCCGTCCAGCTCCCGCACCAGCTCCAGCCGGTGCTCTACCCCGGCAAACGCCCGGGCCACCTGCGCCATGATCTCCGGCGAAACGATGTCTCGCAGGGCGGCGCAGGCCGTCATGTAATTTTCCACATTGTGGACGCCGGGAATCCGGATCTCCGACGCAGAAAACAGCGGCTCGTTTCCATCTGCGATCATGCCGTTTTCCAGCCGGACGCGGGCCTCCTCTGCCCCGGCGCGGGAAAAAAAGCGCACCTCGCCTCTCGCCTGCTCCGCCAGCGGACGGGAAGGCGCGTTATCGTAGTTGAGCACCAGAATATCCTCCGGTCCCTGCCGCCGGAAAATGTGGCATTTTGCGTCGATATACTCCGCCATATCCCGGTGCCAGTCCAGATGATTGGGGGAAAGATTGGTGATGACGGCGATGTGAGGCGTCTTGTTCATGCTCATCAACTGGAAGGACGAAAGCTCCAGCACGGCAAAATCCTCCGGGCACATCTTTCCCGTCTGATCCAAAAGCGGCGCGCCGATGTTGCCGCCCAGCCAGACAGTTTTGCCCGCCGCCTTGAGCATCTCCGCAATCACCGTGGTGGTGGTAGTCTTGCCGTCGGAGCCGGTTACGGCGATCACGGTGCAGGGGCAAAGGTCAAAAAAGACCTCCATTTCCGATGTCACCTCCGCGCCCCGGGCGCGGGCGGCCTCCAGCGCGGGATGATCGGGCCGCAGGCCCGGCGTGCGAAAGACGATCTCCCCCTCCAGGCAATTGAGATACGCCTCGCCCAAAACGGTGTGAACGCCCAGTTCCCGCAATTCTGGCACGATCGCGCCAAGCTGCTCCGCTGTCTTTTTGTCATGGGCGACGACGTTTGCCCCCGCCTGGGCCAGCAGCCGCAAAAGCGGCCGGTTGGATACGCCGATGCCGATCACGTCCACGGTCTTGCCCCGCAGCGCGCGCAGATATTCTTCAAAGGTCACAAGGGTCCCTCCTGTATTCAAAAAATCATCCGTTTCTATTGTAGCACAGCCGCCGCCGAAAAGAAACCGGTGAGGTAAGGAAATTTTGTAAAAAAGCAAAAGGAAACGGCCTTTCGGCCGTTTCCAAAGAGAGGTATCACCGGGAATTCTGTTTATTTGGTGAGCAGACGATGCAGGAAGTCAGCCACCTCGGCGCGGTTGGCGGTGTTCACGGGATTCAGACGGGTGCCCTGCGCATCAATGTAGTTGTTCTTCAGCGCCCACTTCATGGCCACCTGCGCCCAGTCGCTGACGGAAGCGCCGTCGGTATAGGCGTTCAGATTGGCGATGCCGGTGCCGTCCTGCTTCCGCATGACAACCACCCACCGATACATGAAGGTGACGATGGTCTCACGGTTGAGCTCCATATTGGGGCTGAAGGTGGTGGCAGAGGTGCCGTTGGTGATGCCGTTGTTAATGGCCCACTGGACGGCGTCCTTGCACCAGGCGGGAACGTCGGTGAACTTATTGGTGCCGGTGACGGCGGGAGAGCCTGCCGCACGGTACAGCATGGCAATCCACTGGCCGCGGGTCACGTTGGTGTTGGGAGAATAGACCAGGGCCGAGGTGGACATTCCGTTGACGATGCCGAACTTATACAGGAAGTCGATGGAATCGGCATAGCTGCCATAGCTGTTGGCCGTGATGTCGGTGAAGTACCGGGAAGCGGTGCTGCGGGTGATGGTCAGGTTCACCTGATAGTTGATGGTCTTGTTGGCAGTGGTGACGACCTTGCAGGGGATCGAGCAGGTTCCCGCGGCGCCGTAAGTGGGCACGAAGGTAACACTGCTCAGGGTGCGGGCGCCGGTGCTGCCGGTGGAATACGCCACGTTCAGCGTGACTTCCTTCTGCGTGCTGGTGAGATAGTTCTCATACAGCTTGCCGCCCACGGGCTGCGCCGTGAAGGTCACGGAGCTGACGCCGTTGGTAAACTGGGAAGCGGAAGTGAACTTAAAGGTGTCGGAATCGTAAATGGTTCCGGTGAGAACCTGCGTCTTGCCGCCGTCGGTAGCGCCCACAACCAGATCCATGGTTCCGGTCATGGTTCTGTTGGCGTTCTTGTTGCTGGTGGTGGCGTAGTGGATGGTGAACTCCACGCGATAGGTCACGTTGGTCTTGGTGCCGGTGACATAGACCAGATCAGACAGCGCGTAATCGCCGTCGCTGGAATCGTTGAAATAATATTTCTGAGAATCGGGCTTTTTGATGGCCTGGCTGTAATAGCCGGGGTTATAATTCTCATACATATAACCCTTTTGGTTGTTGTTGGGCAGGCCCTCAAACTCCACCCAGCGCAGAATCGAGGTCTTGCCCTTTTCCTTCTGCAGCAGCGCTTCAAACTCGTCGGCGGGAATGCTGGCATAACTGCCGTTGGCAACTCTCACCACGATATCGCCCAGATCGTTGACGCTGACGCGGAGCACCATCTGCATCGTGCCCTTGGAGAGCTTGTTGGTGGTGTTGCTGGCTCTGTATGTATATTCTGCTTCAAAGGTAATGTCTACCACGCCGCTGTACTTGCTGGCGGGAACATAGGTCAGCGCGTCGATGCCCACCTGCTTGCTGGTGGGATCCACATAATAGTCGGCGCTGGAGGAAGCCTTCTTGTTCTTGCTCAGCGAAACGCTGTCGTCATAATCCACATAGACGCCGCCGTTGGAGCAGCGAAGGTCGGTGATGGACACCAGCGTGGGATCCAGACGCTTCTTGTCGCCGCGCAGAACGTCTTCCAGCGCATTCTGCAGATCGTCGGCGCTGAAGGGCAGAACGTCGGTGTTGGCGATGGTGGCCTCGATGACCACGAAGCTGTCGCTCTTCAGGGTGATCTTGCCGGTCATGTACGCGTATTCCGCGCCGAAGGCCGCATAAGCAATCACATAGTCCTCGCCCGTTCCGTCGGGAACAAAGACCATGGCCTTGGCTTCTTTGGCGGTATAGCGCTCGTCCTCCTGAACCTCGTCGGCCAGATCGTCGTCGGTATACAGCGTTCCGCCGTCTTCACTCAGTTCGGTGAACTCGATGTGCTGCAGCGCGCTTCCGAAGAGCCCCTCCATCTTGCTGCTGATGGCGTTGATTACGGAAGAAAGCGTGCCGCTCTTGGTGCCGAACTCGTCGCTGACGTTATAGGAGGTGTCGACGAACTTCACTTCCACGGTCAGCTCCGCCAGACCGGTATAGTTCTCGCTGACGCCGGCATTGGCCGTAGCCTTAAAATCGACATAGGTGCCGGCCTTGTTGCTAAAGCTGCCCACGATCTCCCAGTCGCTGAAATCGGCGTTGCTGCCGGTGCCGATGACCAGTTTTTCGCCGTTGCCCGGATCAATAGAGGCGGGCAGCGCCTTTCTGACGTTCCGCTCCGAGGTGCCGGCGGCCACGGTGATGGTGCCCAGATTGGCCTTGCCGCTGGCGTCATACTTGCCGACAGTAACGTCGACAGACACGTCCAATCCGGCGGCCTTGCCGGTGAAGGTATAAGTACCCTGCTTTTTTGCAACGAAAGTGCTGCTGTCCCAGCCGGTAACGGAGACGTTCGCATCTGTGGTGGTGTCGTCACTGTAAGTCACGGTAGCCTTGGTGGGCAACTTGTTGATGATGTCGCTTTTGCTGACGCCGTAGCCAACCGTCAGGGTTGTGGGATTGACCGCGGCGGATTTAGGCTCGATGACGGTAACAGACCACGTTTCGGTGATCTCCGCTGCCTCTTCCTCCGCCTCAGCTTTGGCCGTGATGGTGGCATTGCCGGCGGCAACGCCGGTAACGTTGCCATTTGTCACAGAGGCTACGGCAGTGTCATCGCTGGTCCAGGTAATCGGCCGTTCGCCCAGATTCTCCCATGTGGCGGCGGTCCGCGTCAAAGTAACGGTTCCCCCGACCTTGACGGTCTGAGCCTCGCCGGCGAACGCGGTGATGCCCAGCGCCAGCACCATCACGGCGACAAGCGCAAGGGTCAGAGTTTTCTTTCCTAATGCTCTCACGTTAATACCTCCTAATCGATTTGCGTTTACGCAAAAGTTTGATAATATCATACCACATCTTTTGAAAAAACAACAGGCTTTTTTTATGAAATATTTCTTAAAAATCACAGTCAATCATGATATTCTTTCTCCGTCCGCCGTTGACAATCCCGCCGCGGACTGTTAAAATAAAGCGGCAGTGGGACGGGCAGCCGCGCAGGGGCGACCCTGTGAGGAAAGTCCGGGCTTC
>JAFZPW010000170.1 GCA_017552495.1 Clostridia bacterium
GCCGGACATGAGATCGCCGCTGTCTATACCCGGATGGACACCCCGAAAAATCGGGGGATGAAACTGCTTCCTCCGCCGGTGAAGGTGCTGGCGCAGGCGCGGGATATCCCTGTTTTTCAGCCCAAAAACCTGCGGGGCGAAGAAACACAGACGCAGCTTCGCGCCCTTGCGCCCGACGCTGTGATCGTTGCGGCCTACGGGCGGATCCTGCCTCAGGCCGTGCTGGACATTCCCCGTTTGGGCTGTATCAACGTCCACGCCTCGCTCCTGCCAAAATACCGGGGCGCGGCTCCCATTAACGCCTGCATTTTGAACGGCGAGACCGAGAGCGGCGTTACCATCATGCAGATGGACGCGGGTCTGGACACCGGCGATATGCTTTTGCCTGCCAGCCTGCCCATCCTGCCCGACGAGAGTTACGGCAGCCTGCACGACCGGCTGGCGAAGCTGGGAGGCGAAACGCTTGTACGAGCGCTGGCCCTGCTGGAGCGGGGTGAGCGCAAGACCGTTCCGCAGCCGGAGGAGGGCGCCAGTTACGCACCCATGATCCGCAACGAGGATTGCAAACTCGCTTTTGAGCTGCCCGCGGAGCGGGTTTCCTGCGTTATTCGGGCTTACGATCCTCAGCCCGGCGCCTTTGCCTTTTTGGGCGAGAACAAAATGAAACTGTTCGGTGCTTCCGTGGCAGAGAACGAAGACAGCTTCGGCACGCCGGGGAAGATCCTTTCGGTGGATAAAACCGGCGTCTGCGTGGCCTGCGGCCGGGGCGCCGTGCGGGTGGCGCAGGTGCAGGGCGCGGGCGGCAAGCGGATGCCGGCAGACGCCTTTTTCCGGGGCCATCAGAGTCTTTTGAACGAAATCTTCCGGTAACGGGCCTTACGGCGGTAAACCGCCGAACAGGAGGAGCCTTATGGATTATACCTATCTGATTCTTGTCCTTCCCGCGCTGATCTTTTCGATCTGGGCGCAGGCGAGGGTGAAATCCACCTTTCAAAAATACGCTTCGGTGCGCGCCGGGATGCGCGGTGTGGACGCGGCACAGATGGTGCTGCGGGCGGGCGAGGTGGCCGACGTAAGCGTACGGCCCGTCACCGGCAGCCTTACGGATCATTACGATCCTCGCGCCAGGGTGATCGGTCTTTCTCAGACCGTTTATGGCGCCGACAGCGTCGCTGCCGTGGGCGTGGCCGCGCACGAGGCGGGACACGCCGTTCAATATGCCCGGGGCTATGGGCCGGTGAAGGCGCGGAACGCGGTGATCCCCGTTTCCCGGTTCGGCGCCACGCTGTCCTGGCCGCTTTTGATGCTGGGGATCCTGCTGAGCAATCAGAAGTTGATGCTTTTTGGCATCCTGCTGTTTTCCGCGGCAGTGCTCTTTCAACTTCTGACGCTTCCCGTGGAATTTGACGCTTCCCGCCGGGCCCTTCGCGCGCTGGAGGATTGCGGCCGCTTCAGCGAAGCGGAGCTCGACGGCTCCCGCAGGGTGCTGCGGGCGGCGGCGTTGACCTATGTGGCGGCGCTTGCCGTTTCGGTGGCGCAGCTTTTGCGGCTGATGATGCTGTTTGGCGGAAACGGACGGCGCAGAAGATGAGCCCCGCCCGTGAGACTGCCCTTCGGGCGCTGATCGCCTTTCGCCGCGAGGGAACGTGGCCCGATCTGTATCTGAAAAGAGCCTCCCGGCGTCTTTCCACCGACGACGCCGCGCTGGCCGCCCGGCTGACCTATGGCGTGCTGGAAAACCGCGCGTATCTGGATTTTCTCATCGGCGCCTTCAGCAATCGCCCGATGGAAAAACTGACGCCGCAGGTGTTGGACGCGCTGCGGTTGGCGGCCTATCAACTGGTCTTTCTTCAGCGGATTCCCCAAAGCGCCGCTGTCAACGAGGCGGTGGAGCAGGTAAAAAAGGCGGGAAACCCCGGCGCGGGAGCCTTTGCAAACGGCCTGCTCCGCAGCTTGGAGCGCCGCCTTTCCGATCTGCCGCAAGTGCCGCGGGAAGACCCGCTGACCTATCTTTCCACCCGTTACAGCCATCCGCGATGGTTTGTGGGAAAGATGCGTAAGCGTCTGGGCGACGAAGGCTGTGAAGCCCTTTTGCAGGCAGACAACGCTCCTGCGCCTGTGACGGCGCGGGTCAATACGCTGAAAACCGACCGGGCGGCGCTGCTGCGCCGTCTGGAAGAGAGAGGATGTCCGGCCCGCGTACATCCCGATCTGGAAAACGCTCTGATTCTGGAACAGCCGGGAGCCGCTCTGCGGACGGGGTTGATGGACGAGGGGTTATTGTATATTCAGGATGCCGCCAGCCAGCTTTGCGTGGAGGCGCTGGATCCCCGGCCCGGAGAAACGGTGCTGGATTTGTGCGCCGCGCCGGGGGGCAAGGCGCTTTTAGCGGCGCAAAAGATGAAAAACACCGGAGAGATCGTCGCCCTGGAGCTCCACCCCCACAGGGTGGAACTCATGAAAAAAAACGCAGTCAGAATGGGTGTGACCTGTCTGCGGGCCGTGGCGGGGGACGCCTCCACGTTTTGCGAGGCGCCAGAAAGCGTCGACGCGGTGCTGTGCGATGTGCCCTGCTCGGGCATGGGCGTCATCCGCAAAAAGCCCGACGTGCGCTATAAAGACGGCGACAGCATCAAGGCGCTTCCACCTTTGCAACTCGCCATTTTGAAAAACGGAGCGGCCTGTTTGCGTCCCGGCGGGCGGCTGGTGTATTCCACCTGCACCCTGCTGCGGGAGGAAAACGAGGCGGTGATCGAGGCCTTTTTGCAGGAGAATTCCGGCTTTGCACGGGAGGCGTTTTCACTCCCCGGCATCGGGGCGTGTGCGGAGGGACAGATCACCCTTTGGCCTCAGATTCACGGAACCGACGGCTTTTTTATCGCAAAGCTGCGGAAGATACGAGGATGATATGGAAGAACGAATCGACTTAAAAACCCTTTTGCCCGGGGAACTGGAAACGCTGCTCCTCTCCATGGGCGAACCCAAATACCGGGCCAGGCAGATCTTTGCTTGGCTTCACCGGGGCGTCGCGGATCTTTCGGAGATGAGCGATTTGCCAAAATCCCTGCGGGCCAAACTGGGGGAGCGGTGCTTCATCACCGCGCCGCAGATCTTGCGCCGGCAAGTTTCGGCCCGCGACGGCACCATCAAATATCTTTTCGGCCTTGCCGACGGCAACAGCATCGAAACCGTTCTGATGCAGTATGAGCATGGCAACAGCGTATGCGTTTCCACGCAGGCGGGCTGCAAGATGGGGTGTGTCTTCTGCGCCTCTTTTGACCCGAAAAAGAGTCGGGATCTCCGACCGTCGGAGATTCTGGACGAGATCTTGTTTGCCCAGAAAGACAGCGGCCGGCAAATCTCCAACATCGTTTTAATGGGGACGGGGGAGCCGCTGGACAACTATGACAACGTGATGACCTTTCTCCGGCTGGTGAGCCATCCAATGGGGATCAACATCGGTATGCGGCACATCTCTCTTTCCACCTGCGGGCTGGTGCCCATGATCCGCCGGCTGGAGGAGGAAAAGCTGCAGCTTACGCTCTCCGTGTCGCTGCACGCGCCCAATAACGCGCTGCGCTCGCGGCTGATGCCTGTCAACCGGGCTTATCCGCTGGAGGCGCTCATCCCCGCCTGCAAGCATTATTTTGAAACGACGGGGCGGCGCATATCCTTTGAATACGCCATGATCGGCGGCGTAAATGATACGCCGGAGTGCGCCCGCCAGCTTATCGCTTTGTTGAAGGGATTTCCTTGTCATGTCAATCTGATTCCGCTGAACCATGTGGCGGGCTCGCCTTTGGAGCCCAGCACGCGGGACGATCTGCGGAGATTTCAAAACGAGCTGCTGAAGCACGGGCTCAACGCCACGGTACGGCGCAGTCTGGGCGGCGATATCGCCGCCTCTTGCGGCCAGCTTCGCCGGCAGCATAACGAGGAGGTAGATCTGTGAAAGCTTGGGGCTTAACGGACGTGGGAAACGTCAGGGATGTGAATCAGGATACGTTCCGCATCCGATGCAGCGACGGGGAAGAGGCAGGACTCTTTCTGGTTTGCGACGGCATGGGCGGCGCCAAGGCGGGCGAGGTGGCCAGCGGTCTGGCGGCCGAGGCTTTCTTGGAATTTATGGATGGCGCGCGCAACGGGGAATGCACGGAAGCGCAGCTTCGCGAGGCATATGACCGGGTCAACGAAACGGTTTACGATATGGCGCAGTCCGATCCGAATTATGCCGGAATGGGAACCACCATGGTCACCGCTGTCTGCGTGGGGCAAACGGTGCTGGTGGGGAATGTGGGCGACAGCCGCGCCTATTTGCTGGATGAAAACGGGGCGCATCAGATCACCGAGGATCATTCGCTGGTGGGCGAACTGATGAAGCGGGGCGATTTAACCCCCTATCAAGCCAGCCGTCACCCCAGCCGCAACGTTATTACCCGCGCCATCGGCGCCGACGCCACGGTCAAGTGCGATACGTTTTCTTTTGAAAAGAAAACGGGACAATACCTGCTTTTGTGCAGCGACGGACTGATCCGCGAGGTGACCGATCCTGAAATTTATTATCAGATTTATCAGTGCGACCATCCCGAAACGGCCTGCGACCGCCTGATGACGATGGCCAAGAGCCGCGGCGGCCGTGACAACATCACGCTGCTGCTGGTGGCGTTTTAAGGAGGTGTGACCATGGATCGCTTTATCGGAGCCATGCTGGACAATCGTTATGAGCTGCTGGAGGTCATCGGCGTCGGCGGCACGGCTGTGGTCTACAAAGCCAAATGTCATCGCCTTAACCGCTATGTCGCGGTGAAGATCCTCAAGGACGAATACGCCCAGGACGAGGAATTCCGGCGCCAGTTCCACGACGAGGCGCAGGCTGTCGCCATGCTGTCTCATCCCAATATCGTCAACGTTTACGACGTTTCCCGCTCGGGAAACGTGGAGTATATTGTCATGGAACTCATCGACGGCATCACGCTGAAGGAATATCTCAGCCGCCGCGGTCAGCTCACGCCCAAGGAGGTCACGGTGTTTACCACCCAGATCGCCCGGGCGCTGGAGCATGCGCACAGTCACGACATCATTCACCGGGACATCAAGCCGCAGAACATCATGCTGTTGCGGGACGGAACGGTAAAGGTGGCCGATTTCGGCATCGCCCATTTTGCCGCGCAGGAAAGCAATTTCAGCAAGGGCGAGGCCATCGGCTCGGTGCATTACGTTTCTCCGGAGCAGGCCAGAGGGAGTTTTGTGGATAACCGCACCGACCTGTATTCCCTGGGCGTGGTGATGTATGAGATGATTACCGGCCGTCTGCCCTTTGAAGGCGATACGCCGGTGTCTATCGCCTTGCAGCACATCAATTCCATCGCGCTGCCTCCCTCGGTCTTTGCCGAGGATGTGCCGCCGAGACTGGAAGAAATTACCATGAAAGCCATGAATCCTGCGCTTTCCAAGCGCTATGCTTCCGCAAGCCAGATTTTGGAGGATCTGGAGGCGTTCCAGAATCAGGAGCAGTTTAAGATCAACGTGGATAAGCCCGAGATCACATTTGCAGAAGACGGGTCGGCGGCGGAGGATATCGACGCCACTCGCAAGATCCAGAATACCGGCGAGGTAATGTCTTTGATCGAAAGCGAGGAACCGCTGCCCGCCCAGCAGAAGGACGGCGAACTTGCTGCAGAGAGCGCAAACAGCGGCCGCCGTCGCCAGCGTTCGCCCATTCCCGGCGCACTGGTTTTCGGACTCATCGCCATTTTGATCTTTTGCGGCGGCGCATGGTATTTTATCCGCTCCATCGTGGATCCTTATGGCGATTCGGGGCAGAGCGGCAGGGTCAAAGCGCCCGATCTGCGAGGCTTGTATTATGCCCAGATCGTCGCCGATCCCAATTACAGCGATTTCATCATCGAGGAGGGGGAATACGTCTATAACGAAGCGATAGACGCCGGAAAAATCATTTCCCAGGAGCCCGGCGCAAATCACCGCATTGAAAAGGGAAGCACCATCATCGTGACCATCAGCCGCGGGGCAAAGACCTTCCAGCTTCCTAATTATGTGGGCGGCGACGCCCGCCAGGCCAAGATTGAGTTGGAGCGTTTCGGCGTGATCTGTATAGAGGATACGCCGGAGTATAACGATGAGGTTCCCGCAGGCAGCGTCATCCGCATGGTTCCCGAGACGGGAACCGTAATCACCGCTGGCGACACCGTTACCATCACCGTCAGTAAGGGTCCTGAACACCTGAAGGCGGTGGTGCCCAATCTAAAAGGCAAGACCGAGGGTGAGGCGCTGGCGCTTTTGGAGGCGGCGGGCCTTTCCTGGGACACGCCCACCTATGTGGAGCAGGAGGGCACGCCCGGTCTGGTGGTGGGGCAGAGCGTCGCCGCCGACAGCGAGGTGGATGCCGGTACCGTGATCCATTATCAGCTCAGCAAAGAAATTCTGCCGCCCGAGCCCAAACTGGTTACGCGGAACTATACCGTTACCCTCAGTCAAAGTGATGCTCCCGTGGCCGTGCAGGTGCTTTTGGATGTGAATATGGTTTATAGCGCCACGCACAATTCCTCCGACGGCACCGTCACCATCACGCTGGAGGCACTGGAAGGCGACCATACCATTTATGTGTATCAAAACGGCGTGCTCAGCGTGCGCGAGATCATCACCTTCTGATGGAAGAGCGTTTGGAAGGCGTCGTCCTGAAGGGCGTGGGAGGCAATTACGACGTAGCCTGCGGCGATGAGATTCTGCGCTGCCGCGCCGGGGGAAAGGTACGGCGGGAAACGGGGCTTTTGGCCTGCGGCGACCGGGTTTCGGTCAAGCGAAGCGGGAAAGAGGGGTATATTCTGGAGCGCCATCCCCGTCGCAACGGGCTCATTCGTCCCGCCATCGCCAACATCGACCAGCTTGTGATTCTGGCATCCCAGGCGCCCCCCGTCACCGATCCCTATCTCATCGACAAGGTGACAGTTATTGCCCTTTATCAGGGGATCGATCCCGTGATCGTACTCAATAAATCCGATCTGGATGCCAGTGAGAGCCTGTTTCGTGCCTATACGCGGGCGGGTTTTCCGGTGGTGCGTGCCAGCGCCGTTACCGGCGAGGGCATCGACGAGCTGCGGACGCTTTTGAAGGGAAAAATCTCGGCCTTTACGGGCAATTCCGCCATTGGAAAATCCAGCCTTCTCAACCGCCTGGACGGACGGTTTTCTCTGCGGGTGGGAGAAATGAGCGAAAAGATCGGGCGCGGGCGTCACACCACTCGCCATGTGGAACTGCTTCGGTTGGAAAACGGCGGTTTTGTGGCCGATACGCCCGGATTTTCCACCTTTGACGCCGTTCAGATGGAGCGGCTTACCGCCGATACGCTCCAGCATTATTTTCCCGAGATCGACCGCTTTTTCGGACAGTGCCGCTTTTCCGATTGCCGCCATGGCAAAGAACCCGGCTGCGCCGTGCGGAAGGCTGTGGAGCGAGGCGATATCGCCGTCACCCGTTACGAAAGCTATCGCGCCTTGCTGGAAGAGGCGGCAAAGCAAAAACTCTGGGACTGAACTGCCGCACCGATTGCCGCCTGTCGCCATAGAATGCCCCGGGAGGGATGATCGTGCGAATTTATGTCTGGAATCCGAAAAAGCGGGTGAAAGACCTGCTGCGCCGTCTGCGACTGAAATAAACCCGGCCGGAACCCATTCCGGCAAACACGCTGCAAAGCTCTTTGGCTTTGCAGCGCTTTTTTGAAAAAACGGGCCGCTGTTCTATTTGCTCCCGTTTCTGCATAGGCTGAAATGACCAAACAGGGAAGGAGCCACCGGAAAATGGAGCTTTTGCAAAACGAGTATGAACGATATGCCCTGCTGCTGCAAACCGAGCAGGGAAGAGAAGAAACCGGCGCCGTCATTGTGCCGGATACCCAGCCC
>JAFZPW010000171.1 GCA_017552495.1 Clostridia bacterium
CCCACCATGGTCTCATAGCCCTCGGCAAAATCCACGATGTTGTCGTGAACGCAGGCGGCTCTGGCCGCCGCCTCCACCTCCTCCTGTGTTTTGTCCCGGTCGCCGAAGGCGATGTTGGCCGAGATCGTATCGGAAAAGAGGAAATTATCCTGGGGCACATAGCCGATGGCCCGCCGCAGGTCGGCCAGGGGGATCTCATGCAGCTCCCGCCCGCCGATATAAAGCATATTTTTATCCGGGTCGAAAACGCGCATCATCAGGTTGACCAGCGAGGTTTTGCCGCTGCCGGTGCGTCCCACGATGCCCAGCGTTTTGCCCCGCTCCAGCTTGAAGCTGACGTGCTCCAGCACGGGCCTGTCCTCACCGGGATAGGCGAAGGTCAGGTCTCTGGCCTCCACCGTGCCGGCCGGGATGCCCCGGGAAACCGCCTCGGGCCCGTCCACGATGTCGGCTCTGGCGTGGAGGATGGTCTCCAGACGCTTCATGGAGGCGCTGCCCTGGGTCATGATGTTGATGATGCGCCCGATGGCCGCCATGGGCCACACCAGCATATTGAGAAACTGCACAAAAGCGGCGAAATTTCCCACCGAAATCCGCCCCAGAATGGCGATATAGCCGCCGTAAGCGATGGCCAGCGCCATGGAAAAGCCC
This sequence comes from Clostridia bacterium, assembly GCA_017552495.1. GTDB lineage: Bacteria > Bacillota > Clostridia > Oscillospirales > Butyricicoccaceae > UBA4644. Next base: position 652 of record JAFZPW010000171.1, read on the forward strand.
GCCACCATCCGCATAAAGGGGAACATAAAGGCCGCCATGCGGGCCATTTTGATGTTGGCGTCCTGCGCCGCCCGGTTGGAGCGGTCGAAATTGTCCCACTCCCTCCGCTCCTGCACAAAGGCCTTGATGACCTTGATGCCCCCCAGCTTCTCCTGCACGAAGTCAGCCAGATCGGCAAACGCCTCCTGCTTTCTGGTAAAGCGGCGGTGCATCTCGCCGCCCAGCAGCGTGGTGGTCAGCGCCACCAGAATCAGGGGGATGAAGGCCACCACGCTCAGGCGCACGTCGATGCGGGTCATCATTTTATACAGCGTGGTGGCGCCGATGGTCAGCGTGTCCATGCCCATCATCACCGTCACGGCGAACACCATGCGCACCGCCTCGATGTCCGAGGTCATATAGGCCATGATCTCGCCGGCCTTGTGTTCCTGAAAGAAGGCGGCCGAAAGGGTCTGGAGGTGGCTGTAAAGATCGTTTCGCATATCCCGCTCGATCTTGCGGGCCGAGCCGAAGATGAACCAGCGCCAGAAGATGCGGCCCAAAAAGACCACCGCGGCAATGACGGCCAGATGGATGAGCTGCGTCCGCACCAGCGCGGCGGTAAACGCGCCCCGCTCCATGGCGTCGATGGTGTCGCCCACGATCAGGGGCACGTCGGTTTGCAGTACGTCGATGACGATGAGGATCACGATGCCGATGAGATAATTCCACTTATATTTTTTGATGAATTGCCGGGCATAGGGGCTGGTGAAGATGCGGAAAATGTTTTCCCGCTTCTTTTTCTGTTGTCCTTCCAAGGAAAATCGCCTCCGGAATCAGGATGGGGCCGCGCCGCTTGGGGAAAAGCAGACGGATCAGGGTTCTTTGTCAAACAGATAGTCCCGGTATTCCACCTCTGCGCCATTTTCAAAATATACGCGGGGCACACGCCGGGGCAGGGCGGCCTGCAAGCCGTTGCGGTTGAAATTGGTGATGGCGGCGCCCTGCGGATAGGTCATGGCGTCGTGCTCATGGCTGAAGACCACGACCTCGTCGCCAATCTGCACGTCGGGCACGTCGGTAACGTCGATCATGGCCTGATCCATGCACATCAGCCCCACGATGGGGCACTTCACGTCCTTGACCGAGCACCAGCCCTGATAATGGGAAAGCGCCCGGGGCGCGCCGTCCACATAGCCGAAGGGCAGCGTGGCGATGCGCCGGTCGTGGTCGGCTTTGTCGTCCAGCCCGTAACCGATGCCCTCGCCGGCAGGAAGAAGCTGCAAATGAACGATCTCGCTCTTGAGCTGCATCAGCGGTCTGAGGTTGGTGAGATGCGGGTTGAAGCCGTAAAAAAACGAGCCGGGTCGCACCATGTTATACCGCATCTCGGGATAACGGATGGTGCCGATGCCGTCGTCCAGACTCACATGCGGGAAGGTGATCCCGCGGTTTTGCAGCCCGTCGAGAAACCACTGAAAGCGGCGCCATTGACCGTAGTCATCCTCCTTGGATTCCAGCGCCAAATGACTGAAGATTCCCACCGGGTCAAGCCCGGGCAGCCTGACGATTTCCGCCACCACGTCCAGATTTTCCTCCGTGGGCGCGAAGCCCAGCCGGTGCATTCCGGTGTCGATCTTGATCTGGATTTTGCCGATCTGCCCGGTCTTCACGCAATCGTCCGAAAGGATCCTGGCCTGGCGCAGAGAACAAATGGTCTGGGTGATGTTATTGGCGGGGCCGCAGCGCAGCAGCCCGTCGGGAGAAAGGCCCAGCACCAGAATCTCGCCCTCTTTGTGAAAGCGGCGGAGCTCCAGCGCCTCGCTCAGCGCGGCCACGCCAAAATAGCGCAGACCGTATTTCAGCATATATTTCATCATCACCACGGCGCCGTGGCCGTAACAGTCGGCCTTGATGACGGCCATGGGCTCCACGCCGGGGCCAACGGCCTCTCGCAGCACGGCAATATTGTGCCGGAGATTGTCCAGATTGATCTCTGCGCGGGTGCTCCGCAGATGTTCCATCCCTCTCGCTCCTCTTCTTTTGTCTATTTTTGTATTATACTCCTTTTTTTCGCAGGAAGGAAGAGGAAATTACAAAAAAATCCGCACCCGCACGCCTTTCTGAAGAAGTCTTAAGTCAGCGCTCCCCATCCTTGACAGGAAAATATTTCCACGATATCATATTTACGCATAATATATATCTATTCTTTTCAAAAAATAACGCGAAACAAACATTCTAAAAAGAAGAGGGATAATGCAATTTATGTAAACGACTGCTGCTTAACAGAAAGGAGGAAGTGCATCATAAAAAGCTTGTGATTTTGCCACTATGCTTGCAAAAAAGAAAAGGAGAATGCTATGAAACTCAAAAGAACATTTGCTATACTCATGGTCGTTTTTATGCTGATTTGCATGAATCTCAACCCTACCATTAATGCGAAAAAAATTTCAGATTCCAAAAATGCGGTGAAGAAGCAAAGCTACGAAGACGGCTATAACGACAGTCTTTTATTCGTTGGCTTAACTCATGAGAGATACGAGAAGATGGATGCAACTATGCAAAAGATTTATGCAGAAATGGATTTGTCGTTTGTTGAGGAAACCAGTCATTACTACAAAGTTATGCAACATAGAGGCACTGACGAAAATCACTATTCTAATCAGTGTGCACAAGAATCCATAGAGATACAGGAAATCACCCAACAACAATACTTTTTCGAAACAACGGAATATTTAAGAAATGTTGGATATTTTCAAATGTTACAAACGTTAAGTTCATCTGAAGACGACACATCTACATCATGGTTGGAAATGACAACTCGTTTAGCTTCTGCTAATACGAATCGGTGGGCTTTATCTAATGATGTATCTTGGGTTCAACATGGCACAGGGCTTTATGGTCGTAATACGGATGTTATTGCCTTAGGCATAAATGCGCAATGTTCGATCATTAGTAATAGTGAATATCTACATCGTCATTGTACGCTTTGGGACCCTGAACCTAGTATTCCCATGATCGATGTAGACTATTATCCTACTGTTCAAGTAAAAAGCGCTGCTGGATATGCCTCTTATTATGATGTAGAATCCATAGAGATCAATAACGATGTATATTTTCTTGTTGCTCTAACGACGAACAACAGTAATGCAACAGTAATTGATGGCTATGGTTTTTACCTAAGACGAAATACCGTCGTTACGCCTTCAATAAGCTTCGGCACAGGTGGTTCCAGTATATCCCTTTCTCCGTCGACGGGTTGGAGCGCTGCACCGAGCACACATGTTCAGTTGTTTTTAGATTAACCAAATTCAGGTGGGGAGGCTATGTATGAAAGTCGACTTTTTCCTCTTTGGCCCGATATGCGCAACTATGTCAGGCATTATGAGTTCTTTTATCAGCATTGCGGAAAGCTTTTTGCTCAAAGGGTGGGTTTCCATTCTATGCTGGATATGTAACGCACTAGCAATCCTCGTGGGCACCATTTTTCTTTGCTTTGCCGGATTTCGACAAAACATCAAGCGCTTAAAACGGCTCATCATCGGGATTTGCTGTGTTTTCTCCGCGACACGAATCGCGTTGTTTCTAGAAAACACATGGTTTTTGACACATAAATACAACCTGCGCGATAGCGAAGTAGAAAGTCTCATGAAAGGAAACCTATTCTCCGCCGGAGGGCTCATCCCATTCTTGGCCGCAATGCTTTTGATCGTTCTGTGTGTCGTTTTTATGCTACGTTGTGAAAAAAACGACCCGTAAAAAACATGTTTCGAAAAACGGATGTTCCGTTGTGGAAAGGAGGGCTCCCCATGAAAAAACATCTCGTTCGGAGCCGTTTTCCTTCTTTGTGCCTTTCTGAAGAAGTCTTAAGTCAGCGCTCCCCATCCTTGACAGGAAAATATTTCCATGATATCATATTTATATATAATATATCTATTCTTTTCAAAAAATAACGCGAAACAAACAGTCTGAAAAGAAGAGGGATAATGCAATTTATGTAAACGACTGCTGCTTAACAGAAAGGAGGAAGTATGTACCGAAAAACAACGCGGTCATTTTTCCATTGCATCACGGCAGAAGGAATCAACCCGTTATTACACACATGAACTGAAAGGAGAAAAATGATGAAAAGAATAAAATCTCAAAATCTGCTCTGCTTGCTTCTCGCCTTATCAGCCATTCTGAGCTGTGCAACAACAATTTTTGCCGCTGGAAGCCATGCAGGAAACAATCCCTCAACAAATTTGGATTTGGAAAATGCCGTAATTGATGAAGTCTGTAAGCGCGTCGTTGAAAGCTATGCGGAATACTATACGATTCCAAAAATACATGCCGAAATAACTAAGACCGAGCAGAAACGAGATGGTGAGTTCTATTTTGTTGATGTTAGCTTTACTAAGATTCTGTTAGCATCTAATGCATCCGAGTTGCCGTATATCCAGGGAATGGAAGACGCCGCGAAAACAATCAAAGATACCTCGTTAAAATCAGAAATTCAAAGAGAAATTGATGCACGGAAACTTGAAATAAATGATTTGTATATTGGGGCCGAACAAGAAGAAACCGCAAGCTTTTGCTTCTTTTTTCCAAAAGCAAGCATCAAAGCAACCACTCCGGAATGCACCATGCTCTTTATGAGCGAATTCGGAGAAATGGATATGGCAGCCTTTTCCCCGGAATCCAGAGAATCTTTATATGAAGCCGGAAAAGCGAGCGTTTCTTTATTTCCACAAAAACAGCCTGCGAATCGTGATGTTTCATCAACAAAAACAAATCCGAGCGACGCAACAGATTATGACAGAATTGATGCAAGGGATTATGTGAGAACCTATTCCTGCGGAACATGCACAACAAGTCCTCATAGCTGTCGCAATACGAGTTATACGTTTTTTAACGGAGCAGATTGCGCCAACTTTGTATCCCAAGCAATCCACTATGGCGGGATCAGTACAGAAACCAATTGGGAGCCGTATACAATAACATGGATAAATACAGGATTTAACCCAGAATATTATGGATTGGTGGAATATATGGCAGATCAAGGTTTCTTCTTTGAAACAGCAAATAAATACAAAGCATTTGCCGGTAGTATTATTTACTGGAATCAGCAGTCACATGTGGGAATGGTAGATGCAAATGACACCGTTACCATGACCTATTGCGCCCATACCAGTGACCGAAAATCTGCGTCATTCAAGAATTGGACAGGAGCAACTTCAGATACAGATGTCAAATTTTTTGTTCCCGTGTGGGACTCGTACGCAAATCAATATACTCCGCAGTAAAAAATGAAATGTCAATGTTAGGAGGTGTTTGGCCATGAATAAACGATGGCTGTGTCTGCTGGTTGCGCTGTTCTTGTTTATGTTCCCCGCTCAAGGCTGCAGCCAAAAGGATCCAGTGGAACGCTATGAAAACCAAACGTTCGGCGTCCAAATGGAGCTGCCGGCTGCATGGAAAGGCCATTACGACATACAAGAAGACGACACCCCTCAGTTTCAGCGCCTGATGATTGGTTTCTTATACCCTCCGTCATGGTGGGGCATATTGGGCTGGATCGAGAAACGCCCCGTACAGCAATGGGAAGCCGAAGGGCGCGGAGAACTGATCCCGACGGAATATAAGATGCTTGGCGAAACAGACGGATATGTCTATGTTTTGGTATTTCCGGGCGACGTCTATTATGATCCCGAAAATGCGGAACAAACACACCTGTATGAAGAAATGCGGAACGATCTTTTAAACACGGTCCGCTGGAAGTTTTCATGAAGCGGGATCATCTTTTCTTTTTCGCCCTGCGAGGCGCAAAAACCCCGCCGAAAGGCTTGCAACTCGGATTTCTCCGTGATAAAATAAGCGTTAGGCCAAGTTTCCGACACGTTTAATTTTATCATATGGAGGCATTCAAAATGTTTGACAAGCTGATCGAAAAGGTCAAGGCGCAGCCTAAAACCATCGTCTTTACCGAGGGCACCGACGCCCGCATTCTGTCCGCCGCGTCCCGCCTGCTGGAGGAAAAGCTGATGGGCGTGATCCTGGTGGGCGGCAGAGAGGCTGTGAAGGCCGCCGCCGAGCAGGGCCATTTCAACATCGCCGGCGCTCAGATCATCGACCCCGAGACTTATGAAGGCATGGACGCGATGGTGGACACCATGGTGCAGCTCCGCAAGGGCAAGATGAGCCCCGAGGAATGCCGTGCCAACCTGCTGAAGGGCAACTATTTCGGCACCATGCTGGTGAAGATGGGCAAGGCCGACTGTCTGCTGGGCGGCGCCACCTATTCCACCGCCGACACCATCCGTCCCGCGCTGCAACTGGTCAAGACCAAACCCGGCGCACATCTGGTGAGCTCCTGCTTTATTCTCAACCGCGACTTCGGCGACGAAAATCTTCGCACCATCTGCATGGCCGACTGCGCCGTAAACATCGACTATCAGGACAACGTGGACAAGGACGGCAACGTGACCTTTACCGCTGCCCAGAAGCTGGCCGAAGTGGCCATCGAGGCCGCCGCCTGCGCCAAGACCTTTGACATCGACCCCAAGATCGCCGTGCTGAGCTTCTCCACCAAGGGCTCGGGCAAGGGCGGCACCGTGGCGCTGTCTCAGGAGGCCACCCGCGTGGTCAAGGAACTGCGCCCCGATCTGGCCATTGACGGCGAGATGCAGTTTGACGCCGCGGTTTCTCCCACCGTGGGTCAGCTCAAGTTCCCCGGCTCCCCCGTGGCGGGCTATGCCAACACCTTTATCTTCCCCATGATCGAGGCGGGCAACATCGGCTATAAGATCGCCCAGCGTCTGGGCGGCTATGCCGCTTATGGCCCGATCCTGCTGGGCCTCAACGCCCCCATCAACGACCTGTCCCGGGGCTGCGACGCCGACGAGGTCTATAAAATGGCCATCATCACCGCCGCGCTGTAATCCAATCCCGCCGTTCTCCGCTCCGCGCCCATGCGCGGAGCGGTTTTTTCAAAAAGAATTGCCATTTTGCAAAGAATGTGCTATATTTTTAATAATCTTATTTTCCCGAGGAGGCCGCCTTATGCACGTCACCATCGAGATCTCCCCCCGCCACATTCATCTGTCGCGGGAGCATCTGGAGCTTTTGTTCGGCTATGGCTATACGCTGACGCCGCGAAAAACGCTGCCCCAATTCAGTCAGACCATCTGTGCCGAACAGCTCACCGTCATCGGTCCCCGCGGCTCTATGCGCGCCGATATCGTCGCCCCCCTGCGGGAACAGACGCAGGTAGAGCTTGCCATGTCCGACGCCGCCGCACTGGGCATCCGCGCTCCCATCCGCGTGGGCGGCGACCTTGCGGGCTCGGGCTCGTGTATGCTGGTGGGGCCCTGCGGCGAAGTGGAACTGGCCGAGGGCGTGATCGTGGCAAAGCGGCATCTGCACCTCACGCCGGAGGATGCCGCCGCCTTGGGTGTCCGGCAGGGGCAGGCCGTGCGGGTGGCCGTGCAGACAGAGGAGCGGTCGCTGGTCTTTGGCGATGTGGTGGCTCGCGTTTCTCCCGGCAGCGTCACCTGCTGCCATCTGGACACCGACGAGGCGAACGCCGCCGGCATCACCGACGACTGGGAGGGCGAAATTCTGCTCTAAGCCCCCGAAAAAAACATCACCGCCGCCCGTATGGGCGGCGGTTTTGCGTATGAAACCGGCCTTTCGTTACTGGCGGATATCCAGCAGCTTCTGCTTGAGCTCGCCCTCGATGCGAGCCAGCTCGGCCTCGGCCTCGCGCCGGCGGGTACGGCCGTCGTCCTGAATCTTCACCACCTCGTCCAGCGTCTGGATGAGCATCTGGTTGGTGTGCTTCAGGGTCTCCAGATCCACGATGCCCCGCTCGCTCTCCTTGGCGGTCTCCACCGTGGCCATATGGAGTTTTTCGGCGTTCTTTTTCAGCAGCGTGTTGTTCATCTCGTTGACTTCGCGCTGCGCCTTGGTTGCCTGAACGGAATGCTCCATGCCCAACGCCAGCACCATCTGGCTCTTCCACAGGGGGATGGTGTTGGTGAGGGTGGACTGGATCTTTTCGGCCATCAGGGTGTCGTTGTTCTGCACCAGCCGGATCTGCGGCGCCATTTGCAGCGAAACCATTCTTGTCAATTCCAGATCGTGGATCTTCTTTTCAAAGCGATCGCAAAAGGCGGCCATATCGTTGGCGGCCTGGCTGTCGGCGGGGTCGCCGGTCTTTTTGGCCTTTTCCATCATCTCGGGCAGCACGTTTTCCCGCACGTCCTTCAGCTTGCGCTTGCCGGCCAGGATATACATGCCCAGCTCCTTGTAGTTGGCAAGGTTGCGGTCATACATCTTATCCAGCATGGCGATGTCCTTCAAAAGCTGCATTTGATGGTTTTCCAGCGTGGTGCTGATGCGGGAGACGTTGTTTTCCACCTTGTCATATTTGGCTTGCAGATTGGTGATTTTGTTGGCGGTTCTTTTGAAAAATCCCGTGATGCCCTTTTCGTTTTCGTCCACGTCAAAGCCCTTGAGTTCGCCTACCAGATCGGTAATGGCGCTGCCCACCTCGCCCAGATCCTTGGTGCGGACGCTGCTCAGCGCGTTTTCGGAAAAGTCCGACAGTTTTTTCTGCGCGGCGGAACCATATTGCAGCACCACGGTGCTGTTGGTGATATCGATCTTCTCGGCAAACTCCTGAATGACCTTCTGTTCCTCGGGAGTAAAACTGCTCTCGTCCAGAATCACCGGTTCGACAGCGGGGGCCTCCTTCTCCTGTTCCGTTTCCTCCAGATCGGGGGTCAGCGTCAAGGCAGGTATGGCGGTGGCTTCAAGCGCCTTCTTCTCTTCATCCATGGATGGTTCCTCCTCTATTTTTAGAATTTGATCTGTCTGATTTTCTATGTTCATATTATCCCATTTCGGCTTTTCTGTCAAGGAAAAGCCGCTGCGCGGCCGCTATTGCTTGGGCCGAACGGGCGTATCCTTCCGGGCGAGTTTTTTCCGCGTCCCGTCGGGATAGACCACCACGGTGTTTTCCAGTTGCGTTTCCAGATTCATGCGGATCGCGGCCAGATACTCGTTCTGCAGTTCCGTCTGCTCAGCCCGTTCTTGCTCCGTAAGCTGCCGTTCTTTTTTCAACCTTGCCAGCTCGTTGAGCCGGTCGATTCGGGATTGTTCCATACATACGCTCCTTTTCGCCGCCATGCGGCATGATTACAGATACCGTTCGCCCATGTCGGGCAAAATCACCACTACCGTTTTCCCTTCGGCCTCGGGGCGCTGGGCCACCATGACGGCGGCGGTGAGCGCCGCGCCGGAGGAGGGGCCGCACAGCAGGCCCTCGGTGCGGGCAAGGGCCCGGGCCATCTCCAGCGAATCGGGGGACTTCACCCGGATGACCTCGTCCAAAATATACAGGTTGAGCGCCTCGGGGACAAAGCCCGCGCCGATGCCCGTCAGCGGGTGGCTTCCCGCAAAACCGCCGGAAAGCACGGGGGAAGCGTAAGGCTCCACGGCGATCACGCGGCATTCGGGACAATACATCCGCACGGTCTCGGCGCAGCCGGTGATGGTGCCGCCCGTGCCCACGCCGGCCACCAGATAATCCACCGTGCCCACCTGCCGCAAAAGCTCGGATCCCGTCCCCGCCCGGTGCGCCTGGGGATTGTCCTCGTTGCAAAAGGGGTCGGGAACGAAAGCGCCGGGAATCTCTTTTGCCAGTTGCTCCACCCGGGCCTGGCAGGCGGCGATCCCGCCCGCCGCGGGAACCGCGACCACCTGCGCGCCATAGCGCCGCAGATGCTCGATGCGGGCCTCGGGCAGATTGTCCGGCACCACGATAACGCAGGAAAGCCCCATGGCGGCGCACAGCATGGCCAGCGACACGCCCTGATTTCCGCCGCTGGTCTCCACCACCGTCCCGCCGGGCGCCAGCTTGCCCCGCTCCATGGCCCCCCGCAAAATGGAGAGCATGGCCCGGTCTTTCAGGCTCCCGCCGGGACTCAGACACTCCAGCTTCGCCAGCACAGGCGTCCGGCATTGATGCGCCCGCGAAAGGCGATTGAGCCTGAGCACCGGCGTTTCACCGATCAAATCCGTCAAATTGTCTAAAATTTGAGGCATATTTTTGTGCTCCTTTCTGTGCCGCTTCCTTTTTCTGGATTTTTCTTCGCTGATTCTTTGGTCTTTTGTCCAAATTGTGCAAAAATCTTTTGGTTGGAATGTCGGTTTCGCAAAAAGTAGCGTCGGGACGCTTGCTTCCTTGCCGCTTTTTTTATATAATGATATTATAGATTTAGAAAATTCGCAAGGTTTTTCCGAAAAAACCGAACAGGAGGAAGAAAAATGAAATACGACCGCACTTACAACTTCTCCGCCGGCCCCGCCATGATGCCGGAAGAAGTCCTGGAGGAGATCCGGGACGAAATGATGAACTACCGCGGTTCCGGTATGTGCGTCATGGAGATGAGCCACCGTTCCAAGGTCTTCGATCAGATCATCAAGGACGCCGAGGCCGACCTGCGCGAAGTGATGAACATCCCCGACAACTACAAGGTTCTCTTTGTCCAGGGCGGCGGTACGCTGCAGTTTGCCATGGTGCCCATGAACCTGATGAAGAACGGCAAGGCCGTTTACATCGAAACGGGAAGCTGGTCCAAGAAGGCCATTGCCGAGGCCAAGAAATACGGCGAGGTCATCGTGGCCGCCTCTTCCAAGGACAAGAATTTCTCCTACATCCCCGATTGCTCCGATCTGGACATTCCCGAAGACGCCGACTATGTTTACATCTGCGAGAACGAGACCATCAACGGCACCACTTACAATACGCTGCCCAACACCAAGGGCCACATTTTGGTCTCTGACCAGAGCTCCATGTTCCTGAGCAAGCCCTGCAACGTGTCGGATTACGGCCTGATCTGGGCCGGCGTCCAGAAGAACGTCGGACCCGCCGGCATGGCCGTGGTCATCATCCGCGAGGATCTGATCCGCGAGGATCTGCCCCACTGGGTGCCCACCTACATGAGCTACAAGACCCATGCCGACAGCGATTCTCTTTACAACACCCCCAACTGCTGGGCCATCTACTGCTGCGGAAAGGTCTTCCAGTATCTGAAAAAGATCGGCGGCCTGAAGGCCATGCATCAGCGCAATCTGGACAAGGCCAACCTGCTCTATGATTTCCTGGACAATTCCAAGATGTTCACCGCCGCCGTCCGTCCCGAGGACCGCAGCCTGATGAACGTTCCCTTCGTCACCGCCTCTGCCGAGCTGGACGCCGAAGTGGTGGCCGCCTCCAAGCAAGCGGGCTTC
>JAFZPW010000172.1 GCA_017552495.1 Clostridia bacterium
GCCGGAGCCTTTGGCGTGGAAGCTGAGGTGGGAGGCATCCTCCAGCGGGAGCGGCGCGGAGAAGCGGTATTCCGCCGAGCCATCGGGGTCGCCGTTGTAAGTCAGACGGACTGAGGCGCGGCCGTAGCGGACATTTTCCAGTACGGTGTCCCGCCAGACGGAGGCCGAGGCGGGGCCAAAGGCGGTTGCTTGCAAAATGTCGGTTTCAAAAGGCTCGGCCACACGGGAGTCTTTGGCCCGGACGGTGACGGGAAGGGTGACGGCGGCGCTTCCGTAAGAAACGGTTACCGCGCCAGAGCCGGCCAGCGCACCGGCGGTAAAGACGCCCTTTTCATCCACGGTGCCCACATCGCCCGAAACGGTAAAGGTAAACTGCTCGTCGGAGCAGACGATGGGGCGGACGCCGTCGGAAGCCAGCACGTTGAGATCGGCGGACTGACGGCGTTCCAGCGTCAGGGAGGATACGACCTTTCCGTCCAGCGTGACGCGCAGGGAGTCGATTTGATCGGTGACGGTATAACAGGCGTCCTGGGAGCGGCGGCCTGCGGAGACCGTGCAGACGGCGGGAAAGTCCGGTGCGGTAAAGATGCCTTCGGACACCGCGCCAAAATCGCTTTCCAACTGGCCGGTGGCGTCGGAAAAGCCCAGATAATCCCGGTTGTAGGAGATGGCGCTCACCGGCATGGAGGCGCCGGTCAGCAGGGTGGCCGACCGGGGATAGACCGCGCTGCCGTAAGCGGCGCCGCGGTCAGAACCGTTGGTAACGAAAACCAGATAGGTGGCGCAGCCGCGAGGCGCGCCGTCGGAAGGGGAGGACAGCAGCGCAGGGTCAAAGCCGGGATAAGCCGCTGCCAGCGCGGAGGATCCGCCGCCGTCCAGATTGACCACGGCGGAACAGCCCAGATCCAGAAGCCGCAGCGCGGCCTCCTGCAGCGAAGTGCCCATGCTGACGGCGGACTGGCGGCCATCGCACTCCAGAACGACGGCCGAGCCGTCGTTCCGCACACCCAGTACGGTGCGGGGGGCGGTGGCAGTGGTGGCGGCAGCGGTCAAAGCGCCGTTTTCCGCCAGAAGATCGCCGGCGCCGCTGCTCCAGACCACCGATTCCCAAACGGGATCGGCGGTGGCGGGATCAAAAACCAGATCGTCGCCCGGACCAAGGGAGGACCACAGCGCGAGGTGACTGTTTTGATCGGTGAAACTGAGCACCAGTTGATCCTCGCCGATGGGGGTGTTGCCCGCGCGGGACACCGAGATCACCCGGGCGCGCAGACGGCTGCCGATGCGCAGCTCATCGCCCCGGGTAATTTGAAGCAGAAGCTCGGTGCCGCCGGAGGTGCCGGTGTTGGGGGCAAAATCCTGACTGTAAAGATAAGTGGCGTCGGTGGAGCGTACCACATTGAGCGCTTCGATAGAAATTCTTGTCCCGTCGGGCAGCGTTACGGGCAGCGAAAGCGAGGGGCGGGAGACGATCATCCGGCCGTCGGGCAGGATGCCCACGGCGTATTGTCCGCCGTCGGTGGTGCAGAGGCGGCCGTTTTGGATCGTCATGCCGATGGGGATGCCGGAATCGGTGAAGAAAAAGTCGGCGTTGACGGCGGCCAGCACCTGATAGCCTTGATTTTGCGCATAGGAGATCACGGTCTGGATGGGGGATTTTCCCCTTAGATGGGCACCGTAGAGCACCAGCGGTTCCACCACATCGCCGGGGGCGTAATCCAGAAAAAATTGCTGTCGCATGGAGCCGGAGGCGTCGCGGCTGTTTTCCTGGGTCAGGGTAAGACCGGGGCCCAGTTCGGTGAAAACGGTGTGGCTGACGGGCTGGGCGGCGTAAACGGGCGCGGGCAGCAGCGTCAACAGCAGAAGCAGGGACAGTGCTCCTGCCAGAGCACGGGGAAACGGTTGTTTCATGGGATCTCCTTTCTGTGATCGCGGATCGGATTCATTCTTTATATCTATTATACAGGATCCGACAACAAAAGACAGCAGGTAAATTCTGAAAATAACTGAAATTTTGCCAAAGGAAAAAAGCTGTGGTACAATGGGAAAAACGCAAAAAGGAGAACAGCATGAACAGAATTGCGCGGGCGGAGGCGGCGATTCGCCGGGTTTTGAACGGAAAGGAACGGGTGATCGTGGCCATCGACGGGCGGTGCGCCGCAGGAAAAACCACCCTTGCCCGGGAACTGGCCCGGCGGCTGGAAGCAAACGTGATCGCCATGGATGATTTTTTTCTGCCGTCGGCGCTGCGGACGGCAGAGCGTCTGGCGCAGCCCGGCGGGAATGTGCATTACGAGCGGTTTCTGCGAGAGGTGCTGACACCGCTTGCGGCGGGGGAAGCCTTTTCTTACAGGGTTTTTGACTGCGGCGTGATGGATGTCACGGGAAAAAAGCGAGTGGAGCCGAGGCCCGTTGCCATCGTCGAGGGCTCGTATAGCATGCATCCCGCACTGCGGGGAGGGTATGATCTGGGAATTTTCCTTACCGTGGAGCCGCAGGAGCAGAAACGGCGGCTGCTGGCGCGGGAGGGGGAAGCCGGACTGCAGGCCTTTTTGGAACGATGGATCCCGCTGGAGGAGCGGTATTTTGCCGCCTGCGCCGTGGAAGAAGGCTGCGGCCTGCGGCTGTAACAAATGTATTGTATCCGCAGCAAGGACGTGATACAATGAAGTGCAAAAACAAAATGGAGGGATCGGAATGCTGAACCGGGAAACCGGCATCCCACGGGAAGATTATGTGGAGCCCCGTTGTCTTTTGGGAATGGATCCCATGGGAGCAGAGGAAACTGTCCGCCCCATCCCGCAAAGGCGGGTCGTGGAAAAACTGGACGAGTATATGAGCCGCCGGGACTATGACGGCGCGCAGCGGCATCTGACCTATTGGCTGGAGGAAGCGAAAGCGGCCCGGGATCTGCGGGGCGAACTTCTGGTGCGAAACGAGCTTATCGGCCATTACCGCAAGGTGGGGAACAAAGCGGCCGCGCTGGAGAACGCCGCCGCGGCCGAAAATCTGGTGGAGCGGCTGAAAATGGCCGAAACCGTGAGCGCAGGCACCACCTGGGTCAACGCCGCCACCGCCTGCAACGCCTTTGGAGAAAACGGGCGGGCGCTGGCCTTGTTTGAAAAGGCGAGAAACGTATATGAAAAGACCGCGGGCGTGAGCCCCGCGCTGCTGGGCGGGCTTTACAACAACATGGCGCTGACCTATGGGGCGCTGGGCCGGTACGACGAGGCGCTGACTCTGTATGAAAAGGCTTTTGACACCATGGGAACGATGTCCGGCGGCGAGCTGGAGCAGGGGATCACCTGCCTGAACATGGCTGACGCCTACGCGGGCAAACTGGGCATGGAACAGGCGGAAAGCCGGATTTTTGCGCTGCTGGATCAGGCGCTGGCGCTGCTGGACACGAAAACGACACCGAGAGACGGCTATTACGCCTTTGTCTGCGAAAAATGCGCGCCCACCTTTGACTATTACGGCTATTTTGCAGCGGCGGAAGAACTGCGAGAGCGGGCGAGGGAGATTTATGAACGGGCTTGAGTTGTCGCGGGCTTTTTATGAGACTTATGGCGCGCCCATGCTGCGGGAACAGTTTCCGCATTTGCTTCCCTATCTTGCGGCGGGGCTTATGGGCGGCGGGTCAGAGTGCTTCGGTTACGACGACGAAGTGTCCCGGGACCACGATTTTGAGCCGGGATTTTGCCTGCTGCTGCCCGGAGAAGACGTGGTGGACCGCCGGCAGGTCTTTTTGCTGGAGCGAGCCTATGCCAAGCTCCCGCGGGAGTTTCAGGGCGTGCGGCGGGGACTGATGCAGCCCGTGGGCGGCCCGCGCCGGGGTGTGCTGCGCACGGCGGAGTTTTTTACCGAA
>JAFZPW010000173.1 GCA_017552495.1 Clostridia bacterium
ACCGAAAGCCGCCGCCGGCTCGATCTTCTCATCCCCGTGCCCTATGAATGTTCGCTGGAGCAGGCCAAAAACGTGATCTCCCGCACCGTGTCCGCCGACAGCCGGGTGCTGGGCGAGGCCTTCATTCGCGTGTGGGAGCTTTCCGCCTCGTCGGTGGACATCAAGGTGCGGGTCTGGTGCGCCGGATCCGATTATTGGGAGCTCCGCTCCACCCTGCTGGAAAACATCAAAACGGCGCTGGACGCGGAGGGCATTTCCATCCCCTATTCTCATCTCAACATTCACGTTCTGGACGACGTTCGGAACTGATCCCACTACATTCACCGCAAGGAGGCAACCCTATGGTTTATTTTTCCGTGAGAGATATGAATGATGCCGCCCGCGACCCGCAGGAGTTCATCCGCTGGAGCGAAGAGCAGTATCACGCCAAGATCGTGGCCGCCGCCCAGCAGATCGCCGAGGCCGCCGAACACGGCAAGCCGCTGGTGCTGCTGTCCGGTCCTTCGGGCAGCGGCAAAACCACCACCGCCCAGCGCATCGAACACTGGCTGGATACGCACGGTCACGAAAGTCACACCCTCTCCATGGACAACTACTATTTCCGCCGGGCCGACGGCGTGATGCCTGTGGACGAAGAGGGGCAGATCGACTACGAATCCCCCGACATCGTGGATATGCCCCTGCTGCGGCAGCATCTGGAGCAGATGGCCGAGGGCAAGCCGGTGGAAGTGCCCACCTTCGACTTCGCCAACCAGAAGCGCACCGACGTCACCATCCCCATCCACCGCAAGCCCGGCGAAATCATCATTATGGAGGGCATCCACGCCCTCAACCCGCAGGTGCTGGGACAGGAGCAGGACATCGCCACCGGCATCTATATCAGCGTCCGCACCCGGGTGCGGGACGAAAACGGCTTCGTGCTCCACCCCTCCATGATCCGGCTGGCCCGCCGCCTGCTGCGGGATTTCCGCCACCGCGGGCGGGACTATGCCGCCACCGTGGGCAATCTTCGCTCGGTGTCCCGGGGCGAGCGCATGTATATCAACCCCTTCAAGCATACCGCGCAGATCCAGTTCGACACCTTCATCCCATATGAGCTCCCCGTTTACCGCAACGAGATCCTGTTTTATCTCAATCAGGTGGATCCCAAATATCTGGAGGATCTGGACGTGATGGAGCTGGCTCCTTTCCTGCGGGAGATCGAGCCGCTGAGCAAATCGCTGGTGCCCGACTCCGCTCTGATTCAGGAATTCATCGGCAGCGACTGAGGCGATTAAAAAGAAAAGGAGCGGAGGCTTCATGAAATACGACGCGCTGCAAACCGAAGGCCGCAACCCCCGCACCATGCACATCGACGCCATGTCCACCCTGGAACAGCTCCGGTGTATCAACGGCGAGGACAAACGCGCCGTGGAGGCCGTGGAGGCCGCGCTCCCCGCCGTCGCCCCCGTGGTTGACCGGATCGTTTCCGGCATGAAACGGGGCGGACGGCTGATCTATGTGGGCTGCGGTACCTCGGGCCGCCTGGGCGTGCTGGACGCCTCGGAATGCCCTCCCACCTACGGAGTGGACGAAGGACTGGTGATCGGCGTGATCGCCGGCGGCGACCGGGCGCTGCGCCGCGCCGCAGAGGGCGCGGAGGACAGCCGGGAGGCCGGGCGAGCCGCCATGGCGGCTCTTTCGCTGCAGGAGGCCGACACCGTGGTAGGTCTTTCGGCCGCGGGAGGCGCCGCCTTTGTGCTGGGGGCGGTGGAAACCGCCAACGCGGCGGGCTGCGCCACCGTCGCCCTCACCTGTAATCCCGGCACGCCGCTGGAGGCTCTGTGCGTCTACGCCATCCCGGTTTTTACCGGGCCGGAGGCCGTCACCGGCTCCACCCGCATGAAGGCGGGCACGGCCCAAAAGCTGGTGCTCAATATGCTCTCTACCTGCGCCATGATCCAAACGGGCCGGGTGCGGGAAAATCTGATGATTAACGTCCGCCCCACCAACGCAAAGCTGGAGGCCCGCGCCCGGCGCATTCTGCGGCAGCTTACCGGCTGCACCGAAAAGGCGGCCGGAGCGGCGCTTTGTGCGGCGGAAAACGACGTGGCAAAGGCTCTGGAATTTTTGGAGGAACAGGCATGAAGCTCATCGGCATCGACAGCGGCGGCACCTCCTGCCGTCTGGTTTTGTGCGACGAGAGCGGCGCCGTGCTTTCGGCCTGCCGCGTGCCGGGCCACAATCCAAACGCAGACGGCTTTGCCGCCGCAGAGCAAAGCTATCATCTGGGGCTGGACGTTCTGCTGCGGGATTTCGGCGGGCGGGAGAGCGCCATCGACGCCCTTTTCGCCGGGATCGCCGGGGGCGAAGGAGACAACAAGCCCCGCCTCGCCGCCATGCTGGAGCGCCTTCTGCCAAACTGCAAGACTGTGCGCGTCAGCAGCGACGCCCTCATCGCCCTCACTTCCGGGCTGGGACGGCAGGACGGCGGCGTTCTCATCGCCGGAACGGGAGTGGTCGGCTTTCTCCGGACAGGCAGTGAGCTGCTGCGTTTCGGCGGCTGGGGCTATCTGGCCGACCGGGGCGGCTCAGGCTGGCACATCGGCCGCGACGGCTTCCGCGCCGCCATGGCGGGAGAAGACGCTGGACTGCCCGAAACGGCCCTCACCGCTTTGTTTGAAGCCCATCTGGGCATGTCCATGCTGTCCGCCGTTCCCGCGCTTTACCGGGGCGAGATCCGCCTCGCCGACTGCGCGCCGCTGGTGCTGGAAGCCGCCCGGGCGGGCGACGCCGCGGCGTTGGAGGTGCTGCGGTACAACGCCGGCTGTCTGCGAGAGCTTCTTGCGGGAATGTGCCGCATATTCGGCGCGGCGGAATGTCCTGTGGCGCTGGCGGGAGGGCTTTTGACGGACGATTCTCTCTATGTCAAGATTCTGGAGACCCAGTGCGCCGGACTGCCTTTGCGCGTCGTCCGTCCGGCGCTGCCGCCGGTGTTCGGCGCCGCCCGTCTGGCGCTTCAGACCGCCGATTGTCCCGAAGATCCCGGTTTTGAGCGCCGCTTCGCGGCCTCGTTTTCTCTGAAATAACCGTTTTGGGCGCATCGTCTGCGTCTTTTTCGCAAAAGGAGGATGTTTATGAAACGAAATCTGGTTTCTCTGATGGCGCTGGTTCTTTGCGTGGCACTGCTTTTGTGCGCCTGCGGCAAAAAGGATCCCGCGCCTGTCGAGCCCGGCGATCCGGCAGCGCCCACGGAGCCCGTGCAGCCCGCGCAGCCCGTTGACCCGGTTTTGCCGGCGGAGCCGTCGCAGCCCGTACAGCCCGCCCTGCCCGAGATCGCCTCTGACAGCCGCGCCGGCGATTATACCACCGATGACATCCCCGGTCTGCTGCGCTACGACCTCACTTGGCCGATCTGCGATACGCTGCCCGGCATCTCGCTCTATTACCAGCAGCAGGCCGCCGATCTGATATCGTATTTTGAGAGCGACATCGAATGCGTCCTGTCCCGCTACGCCGACGCGGTGGAATATCAGCTTGAGTTTACGCCCGACATCCACGAAATGGGCTTTTCCGTCATGCGGAACGACGGGGAAGTGCTTTCGGTTTTGCAGGATCTGTATGAGTATCTGGGAGGCGCTCATCCGGGGATTTCCTATTTTGCCCGCACCTGGCAGGTGGAGGGCGAGCGGCTTTTGTCGCTGGACGACCTGTTCACCGTGCCCGAAAGCGAATGGCTGCCCCGCATTTTGCAGGCTGTGGAAGCGCAGATGGATCAGCGGGAAAGCGAAGACGGCCCGCTTTATTATGAAAATGCCCGGGCCGATCTGCCCGACCTGTTCGGTTCCGACGATTTTTACCTCACCGACGACTGTCTGGTGGTCTTTTTCAACGAATACTCCATCGGTCCATATGTGATCGGTCCGCAGTTTTTTGAGATTCCCCTGACCGACCTTTGCGACATCATGGAAGCGTGGCTGTAATGGCGGAAAAGAACCAGATCCTCACGCTCACGATCCAGGGCTATACCGCAGAAGGACTGGGCGTGGGGCGGACGGAGGACGGCATGGCCGTTTTTGTCCCCGGCGCCGCCCGAGGCGACCGGTTGGAGGTGCTGCTGGTCAAGGTGAAAAAGACCTATGCCTTCGGCAAACTGCTGCGGGTGCTGGAGCCCTCGCCGAACCGCATCGAGCCCGACTGCCCCGTCTTTGCCAAATGCGGCGGTTGTGATTTTCGCCATCTTGCTTATGAAGAAGAGCTCCGCCTCAAGGCCGAGCGCGTCCGGGACGCCATGCGGCGCATCGGCGGCTTCGACGTGTCTCTCCCCGGGATCGTCCCCTCGCCCGCCGTGGAGGGCTACCGCAACAAGGCGGTCTTTCCGCTGGGCGAAGCCGACAGACGCATTGTGTTTGGCCTGTACCGCAGCCGCAGCCACGCGCTGGTGCCCGTGACCTCCTGCGCCATCCAGACGAAAGAGGCCTGTGCGCTGGCGGCGGCGGTCTGCCGCTGGGCGGAGGAATGCGGCGCCAGCGTTTATGACGAGAACACGCAAACCGGCCTTTTGCGTCATGTGGCTGTGCGGCAGGGCGTGGGCGGCTGCCAACTCACCGTGATCGCCACGGCCGACGTTCTCCCGCGGGAGGATCGTCTGGCGGAACTGGCCCGCGACGCCGTGCCTGCGCTGGCCGGCGTGATCCTCAACGTCAACAAGGTTCCCGGCAACCGGATCCTGGGCGATAGCTGCCGCACGATCTGGGGCGAGGACCGCCTGCCGGATACGCTGGCGGGGCATCGTTTTTCTCTTTCGCCCCTTTCCTTTTATCAGGTGAACCACGGGCAGACCGAGCAACTTTACGCCTATGTTTCCTCGCTTGCCGCCCCCACGGGCGGCGCCGCCGCTCTGGATCTTTACTGCGGCGTGGGCACCATCACCCTGACGCTGGCAAGCCGCTGCCGGGAGGTGGTTGGGGTGGAAATCGTCCCCGCCGCGGTGGAGGACGCAAGGCAGAATGCCGCCCGCAACGGTGTGGGCAACGTCCGCTTTTTGTGCGCCGACGCCGGAAAAGCCGCCGAAAAGCTGGCGGAAGAGGGCTTCCGGCCGGAGGTCATCGTGGTGGATCCGCCTCGCAAGGGGCTGGACGAGGCTGCTGTCCGCGCCATCTGCCGCATGGCGCCCATGCGGGTTGTCTATGTCTCCTGCGACTGCGCCTCCATGGCCCGGGACGCCCGCCTGCTGCACGATCTGAGCGGCTATGCCCCCGCCGCGCTGAAGGCCTTCGATATGTTCCCCCGCACGGCGAATGTGGAGACGGTATGCTGCTTGCACCGCCAAAAGAAGGATTTCATTTCAGTGCCTTACGAGCCGAGGAATGCGGACTATCTGAAAAAGAATAAATCAGAATGACAACTATATATTTGAGGAGAAGAAGATGAGTTATCTTGAAGAATATTACAACAACTATGATGAAGAAGGGCGCCTTCTTTCCCGTCATGGGCAGGTGGAATACCTGACCACAATGAGATACATAGAAGAATGTCTGGAAGGCATTCCAGATCCAAGCATCCTTGAAGTCGGAGCTGGCACAGGACGCTACAGTGTGACATTGGCAAAGCAAGGGAAGCACGTGACCGCTGTTGAGCTGATTGAACATAATCTGGAAATACTGAAATCCAAATTAGATGGTACGGAACCTATCACAGCAATCCAAGGAAATGCTCTGGATCTGTCCCAGCTTTCTGACAATTCTTTCGATCTGACCCTGCTGCTCGGTCCGATGTATCACCTATACACGAAGGAAGAAAAGTTTAGAGCTCTCTCCGAAGCAGTGCGAGTGACAAAATCAGGCGGTCATATTCTGGTGGCTTATTGTATGAATGAACCGACCGTTATTCAGTATGTATTCGGTTTAAACCATCTGCACGAAGTGATGGACCTCAATATGCTGACCTCTGACTGGCATTGTATCAGTGAGCCGAAGGATCTTTTTGAGATGGTGCGCACAGAAGAGATAGCGGACTTGGATTCGGCGTTTCCTGTGAAAAGAATCAAACTGGTCGCTACAGATGGAGCTACGAATTATAAGCGAGAGTACATTGACGCCATGGACGATGAGACTTTTGAAAAGTGGATGGATTATCACTTCACGATCTGTGAACGTCAGGATCTGATCGGTGCTTCCCATCATACACTGGATATCCTTCAAAAAGAGTGACAAATTCCAGTCTGTTGATTTGTTTCATCAAATCCGTTTTGTCGAGACGGTATGCTGCTTGCACCGCCAAAAAAAAGACTATATTTCCGTGCCGTATGCATCGAAGAACGCGAACCAGAAAGAAAATAAACAATAGTATTTTGCTTGCGCAGAAAAGGAGCATTCGCAATGGAAGGTTGTATTTTTTGCAAGATTGCTTCGGGTGAAGTACAAGGATTGCGCGTTTTCGAGGATGAACAGACTCTCGCGTTTATGGATATTGCCAAAGATGTCGACGGACATATTTTGGTTATTCCGAAGAAGCATGTTAAGAGCATCCTGGATTGCGATTCCGAAACATTATTTGCTGTTGCTCATACAATGAAAACAGTTTCGAATCATCTTACAGAAAACTGTGGGTATGAGGGCGTGAATCTGCTCAACGCCAGCGGCGAGCGTGCAGGACAGTCGGTACAGCATCTTCATATTCATATCATTCCGAGAAAACGCGGCGACGGAATTGACGCTTGGCCGAAATTCAATGGAGCAAAAGAAGACCTCAAAGAGATCTACGCGCGTGTGAAACTGTGACGGATTTTACCTTGTCGATCTGTTTGCTTCCTTTAATTCCCGTGGAAACCGTTTGCCTGCTGCGACACGATCCACGTCGTCATCACGGAGCGCTGAGCACCCTTACTCTACGATGCGTGGGTGGTTTTGGAAGCCCGCGTATGGTAGACTTGCCGTAAGGAGGCGAACGCTATGAATCAATATGTGACCGGAGCCGTGATCCGCAGACTGCGGGAAAGAAAAAAGATGACGCAGGAGGAGCTGGCGGAGAAACTTTACGTCAGCGGGAAAGCCGTGAGCAAATGGGAGACCGGCCGGGGCTATCCCGACATCACCCTGCTGGAGCCGCTGGCGCGGGCGCTGGGGCTCTCGGTGACCGAACTTTTGTCTGGCGAGGACATTCGGAATCAAAACCCCGCCGCCGATATGCGAAAGGGGAAGTTTTCCGTCTGCCCCGTTTGCGGCAATGTGATCCATTCGGTGGGCGAGGCTGTGGTGAGTTGCTGCGGCATTACCCTGCCGCCCCTTGAGCCGGAGGAAGCCGACGAGGATCATCCGCTCCGCGTGGAGCGGGTGGAGGACGAATACTACGTTTCTCTTTCCCACCCCATGACAAAGGAGCATTTCATCTCCTTTTTGGCGGCGGTGTCCGACCAGGAACTGCGCTTTGTCAAGCTGTATCCCGAAGGGGGCGCCGAGGCCCGGTTCCCCATTCGCTGCACCAGGGCGCTTTACGCTTATTGCAACCGGCACGGGCTGTTCCGCCTGCGCCTGTAACCGGCGGCTTTGCCCGCCGTTTCATTCTTATTCCGGAGGGATTGTTTATGCTGCGGATCCATGTAAGAAACGAGCGGCCGGAAGACCGCCGCGCCGTGGAAGAACTGACGAAAAAGGCTTTTTGGAATGTGAACGTCCCGGGATGCGACGAGCATTATCTCGTTCACGTCCTGCGGGAGCACGCGGACTTTGTTCCCGCGCTGGATCTTGTGGCGGAAGCGGACGGGCGACTCATCGGGAATCTTATGGCGGCAAAGGGCCGTCTGCTGGACGAAGCGGGCGAGAGCCGGGAAGTTTTGTCCTTCGGCCCGCTGTCCGTTCATCCCGCCTATCAGCGGCGCGGCGTGGGAAAGCGGCTTTTGGCTGAGGGCTTCCGGCGGGCCGAGGCGCTGGGCTTTGACGCCATTGTGATCTTCGGCAATCCCGACAATTATACAGCGCGGGGCTTTGAAAGCTGTCTGAAGCACCGGATCTATGTCGGCGATCATATCTATCCCGCCGCGATGCTGGTAAAGGAACTCAAACCCGGCGCGCTCCGGGACGGCGTGGAACGGCAATATGTGGAAAGCGCCGCCTATCACTATCTTCCCGCGGACGCCGAGGCCTTTGACCGGGATTTCGAGCCCATGGAAAAGGGTTGGGCGCCGACACAGGAGATGTTTTATATTCTGCGTCATTCCACGCTGCGGGAATGACAAAATCAGCCGTTTGCGCCTCAGGAGGATGAATCATGGCTTCTCACAAAGAATATCTGACCTTTGTGCTCGATCAGCTTTCTCTGGCGGAAGACGTTTCCTTCCGCCCGATGATGGGAGAATACGTCTTTTACTGCCGGGGCAAGGTGGTGGGCGGCATTTATGACGACCGTCTGCTGGTCAAGCGAACGGATGCGTCCCTGCGTCTGCTCCCCGGCGCGCCGTCGGCCCTTCCTTATCCTGGCGGGAGAGAAATGCTGGTCGTGGGAGACCCGGAAAACCGGGAGCTGCTGGCCGGGCTGTTCGCGGCCATTGCCGGCGAGCTGCCCCCGCCGAAAGAAAAAAAGCGGAAACCGCCCGAGAAAATCACCGTGAAAAAAGTAGAGCAGGGGACGCCCCTTGCCGCCGCCCTGCTGGACTATATCCGGGATTTTTCCTGGGACGAGGTCAAGGAACATCTGCTGGAAAAGGTGGGCAACTGGGAATTCACCGGCTGGGAGACCATGCTGGCCGCCATGGACGGCGACCGGATCGTGGGAATGTGCGCCCTTTTGAAAACCGACTATTATCCTCTGCCGGAAATCTATCCCTGGGTGTTCTGCCTGTTTGTGTCGGAGCCCTTCCGCGGGAAGCGTCTGAGCGCCCGGCTGATCGACGCCGCCAACGACTACGCCAAGACGCTGGGCTTTGCGCGAACCTATATCCCTTCGATCCACACGGGCCTTTATGAAAAATACGGTTACGCTTATCTGCGGGACATCGTCAACTACGGCGGCGAAACCGACCGCCTGTACGTCAAGGAACTCTAAAACTACAGCAAACGCCCCCAGCCATACGGCTGGGGGCGTTTGCTGTCTTTTTCTCAGTCCTGGTTGGGATAGGGCTCCAAAAAGGCGTGGAAATGGCGCATGGGCAGGGTGCGTCCCTGGACGATGCGCACGTTGGGGATGGACTCCCGGTCCTCATACAGCGCCTTAACGGCGGCGATGACATAGTCCATATGCTCCTGACTGAGCTGGCTGCGGTTGACGGCGAAGCGCACCACGTTGCACAGCTCCTCCTGCTGCTCGGGGGTCTTGAGGTCGTATTCCATGGAATAGTCGCCCAGCTCCGCGGTGCGGATGCCGTAGCGGCGGATCAGCTCGATGGAGAAGCCCTGGCCGGCAAAGGTCTCGTGGCCCCGCTTGCCGTCGAAGAACTGGGTCATATCGATGTAAACACCGTGACCGCCGGCGGGCAGAATCACGCCCTTGACCCCGGCCTTATAAAAGCCCTGCGCCAGATATTCGCACTGCTGCACCCGGGCCTCCTGATAGTGGAAGTTGCACTCCTCATACAGTCCGGCGGCCAGCGCCATGATGTCGCGGCCGGACATGCCGCCGTAAGAATCGTTGCCGTAACTGGAGATCTGCTTCACCTTCAGCAGAACGCCCACGTCGGTCTTGACGGTGCCGTCGGCGTTGAAATCGGAGAACTTGCGCCAGAACCGGCCTTTGTCCCGGAAGGCCAGCATACCGCCCATGTTGGCGTGGCCGTTTTTCTTGGCGGACATGGTGAAGCCGTCGCAATAAG
>JAFZPW010000174.1 GCA_017552495.1 Clostridia bacterium
AATGATATGCAGGAACCCAGTTTCTCACGGGATCGGCTTCCGCTTTCCGTTCCAAGAGCAGCTTGATTTCGTTGCTTTCCAGAAAATCCGTATCTAAAAAATCCATAATCAACTCACCTGCAAACAGCGATTTATTAAGATAATTATACTATGTTTGACTCCGATGTACAACAATAAAAACCTCTCTTGCCCTGGTAGACAAAAGAGGTTTCTTGGATGGTGGGAGCGGGTGGATTCGAACCACCGTAGGCACTGCCAACAGATTTACAGTCTGCCCCCTTTGGCCACTCGGGAACACTCCCATATTCCCTTTTGCGTCTGCCGGGAATGGAGCTGGTGGACGGATTCGAACCCCCGACCTGCTGATTACAAATCAGCTGCTCTACCGGCTGAGCTACACCAGCTTATCAGCCTGCTCGACGCAAGAAATATATTACCACATCACGCAAAAAAAAGCAAGCCTTTTTTTACTTTTTTTCGGTTTCCGGGTCAATTTTTTCATCAATGCCGTGGAGCAGCGACAGCAGCGACGGCGACAGGCGCGGCCATGCCTGCTGCATCCGCTGGAGCGACATATCCAGCGTAGCGTCTTCCCCGGCGGCGATGGCCTGCCGCAAAACCGCCTCGCAACGCTTGAGCTCGGCGTCGCACAGCTCGGCATAGCAGGCCTGCGGCGTGGCAAACGCCTTGCGGTCCGCGCTCTCGTCCAGCTCATAAAGCATTCGATAAATCTTGTAAAACGACAGGCTGAGATACTCCGACACCACCCGGGAAATGGCTTTTTCCTTCCCGATCTGTTCATAAAGCAGCGAGGTGGAATTGACCAGCAGTTTTTTGCTCAGCAGCGCCGCCGCCGACCCGTGAAGCACGTTGTCCTTCTCGGCGGAGCTGTCCATCAGATCGTCAGCCAGAATGGCGCCGCCGTCGCGGGCCATGGTGCGTCCCAGCAAAAAATCGGCCGAAACGCCGTAATAGTCCGCCGCACGCACCACGAAGCTCAGCCCCGGTTCCCGCACGCCGTTTTCATAATGCGACAAAAGCGCCTGAGAGACGCCAAGCTCTCCGGCGGCCTTCCGTTGGCTGATTTTCCGTTCCTGCCGCAGCAGCGACAGCGTCCGCGAAAATGCTTCGATCCGTTCGATGACCATTGTCGTTTCCTATCCCTTTGTGTAAAGTCGTGGTAATAGTTTACACCAGCGGCGTGCGCTTGTAAAGGGCTTTTTTGAAAACGAATCGTAATAATTTCAGGGAAAAATTTGTGGATTTTTTTTGAAAATAACACTTGACATAAACGGACTGTTTTCAGACTATGCAAAAATGACTTGATCCCGGGTTTCAAGTCATCAATTTCGCGGTTTTACCCGCATTATGACTTAAAACGCAGAAGCAAGTCAAAACCGTGAATTATCCGATGGCAAACTGCGCCGCGCCGGGCAAAAAAGAATCCCCCGGCAAATGCCGGGGGATTCTGGTGCTTAGACGTTCAAATCAAGGATTGTTCAGGGAGCCATGTAGTCCAAAATAGAACCGAAGTACTGATCCATGACGTTCATGACATACACATAGAAGACATCCTTAGCCTCGTCGTAGGTGTAGAAAGTCATCTGCGTGTAGCCATGATCCTGAGCACCAAACTCGATCATGTCGAGAGTCAACTCATCGCGAGCGACAAACTTGGTGTCGTCCATGCCACCGAACACGAAGTTGAAGAAGGTAGCTTCGTTTACCAGATACTGCGAGTTCTCGTTACGGTCGAAGGTGACCTGAGAGATGGCGATCACAGTATCCTTACCCAGCTTAAAGGTATCAACCACTTCTTGGCCATCGATCTCCCGGCTGGTGTAAACGGTGTAGCTCTTCTCATCGTAATCGACGATCGCAGTGCTCCGAGCGGGCATCACCCACAGATCATAGGTCTTCTCAATGGCATTGTAGATGTAGTAGCAGAACTGGTTCTTGCTCAGAGTCACATAGCCGTTGAAGCCCTGATAGTACTGAATGTTGTCGACATAGATGGTATCCTGCTTGCCGTCGGAGAACTCAACCTTGACATAAGTGCCATTGCTGTTGGTTCTGGGATCGCTGCGGACGATCAGCCAGTCGCCACTGGTGTAGCCATCCAGGTTGGCGAAGATGTAGCCAGCCACAGCAGAGGGCACACGATAACCGGCGGACTTGGTGAAGATCTGCGCGTAAGCTTCTTCCGCAGTACCCTTGCCCAGCTCCTCAGCCTTGATGACGCCGTAAACGGTGTTCTTGGCGGTGGGCTCAGCGGCCTTCTTGGTGTAAGCGTAGAAGTAGACGTTCTCGTTGACCAACTTGTAGTTGCCAGCATCGCCCTTCAGCATCTTGGTGGCGCCGGTGGCATCCAGCTCGGTTTCGTTGAGATCGAGGATCGTGTAGCCGTCAGCAATGGACTTGGCGACGTTGAAGTCAACATTCACAGCGCACACGCCATCCTGATCTACCTCGCCGCTGATCTCAAACAGAGCGACCTTCTTGCCCACGGCCTTGATGCGGAACAGACGGCCTTCCACGGTGTACTCGCCGCCGTTCAGCCCGTCGTCCTGGCTCAGAGCCTTCAGATCCTCGAAGTCAACGCCGCCCTTATTCAGAGCATAGTCGTTGTCATAGATCGCGGTATGAGTCTCGCCGTCGATGGTCATGTACTCGATGGCCATATCTTCGCGGATGCTGCCGTGAGAATACTCATCGTCGACATCCAGAACCAGGACGATGTTGTTGTTGATGGCGTCGAGAGACTTGTTGGTTCTATCGGACAGACCGACCCAAACCAGCAGATTGCCGTCGTAGACGAGATCAAAATCTTCGTCCAGATTGGCCTTGACCAGCAGACCGAAGTCAACAGCACCCATGGAGGCAACCTGATACACGTCGCCGCCAAAGGTATAAGCCAGAGCCTTGTTGTTGATCTCTTCAAACTTCACGTTCTCGTGCATGGGCAGGACTTCCATGACATACTGCCAGTTGTCCAGATCCCAGTGGACGCGAATGATGTTATCCTTGGCCAGCGTATCCTTGGTGATGATGCAGCTGTCGATATACAGACGCTCTTCGTTATTGTACTCCAGCGCAGCATTGCCCTCGTTGAACCAGAAAGCGGAAGCCTCGCTAAACATCGCGTAAACATAGTCGCCGTACTTCTTGTGGTTGCCGGCCTCGGTGATCTCCGCATAGCCGTAGTTGGTGACGAACAGATAATCGATCTTGCCGTCGCAGTTGGTATCGATGGCCTTCACCAGTTCGTTACCGACAAAGCGGGTGTTGCCCTGCAGGTCGATATTGCCCAGAGTAGAATTGTAGAGGGCCACGGGGGTGACCGTCTCAAAATACTCAGCGTCGGTGTGCTCGGCAACGCCGGTTTCCAGAGCGTTCAGGTTCTTGTTCGCAAAGGTCAGCTTGGTGCCGTCGAAGTCGAAGACGTACTTGTTGGCGGCCTGGTTGTCGCTGATGTTGTACTTCACTTCGGTCTTGATGTCAAGCAGACGGACCTCATAGGTGTCGGACAGGCAAGTCTTGCCCAGGACCTTATTGTCCTTGACATACAGACGGTACTTCTGGCCCAGATCGGCGGCGCCGATGCCGGAGCCCTTGTACTCACTGCCGTTAGAGAACAGAACCTTGCCGGAGCCTGCAAAGTACTTATACACCGGCTCGCCATTGTTGTTGGTGCCAGTTTTGTATCTGTCGATGCTGGCGCTGTCGGTAGCGTAAGCGACCGCTTCAACAGTTACGACGTTGAAGTACTTCTCCATCATGGTGACGATATCAGCGGCAGCAGCGCCAGAACCAGAGGTGGAGGTCAGCATGCCGGTGTAGGGGATGGCAGCCATGTTCTTGTAGGTCAGCGCGTACATCGCGTTGGCGAACATGACGGCGACCCACTGACGGGGAGCGTAGCCGGTGGTGGGATAATCATAGCCCTTCAGCAGGCCGATGATGGCGGCGTCGGACAGGACGTTCTTATCCCAGTTGGCGCCGATGTAGCCGCGGACTTCGGCAGAATAGCCGATGGTGGTCAGCAGCATCTTGGCGACCTCGGCGGTGGCGATGGGCTCATTGGGGCCGAACTTGCCATTGCCGTAGCCCTGGACCAGCTTGGTCATGCCGGCGTAGTTGATGTAGCCCTCGGCCCAGTGGCCGGCCACATCGGTGAACAGGTTGCCGTTCTTGTAGTTGACGCCCTTGTCATCCTTACCGTTGAGGATGACGTAGATCATCTTGGCAACCTCGGCACGGGTGATAAACCCGTTGGGGTTGAAATTGCCCTTGTCGTCGCCCTGCATGATGTTCAGGACGCTGACCAGTTCGATGGCTTCTTCGCAATCCGCGTTGATGTTGGCAGCATCCTTATACTTGGACTCCGTATAAGTGCTGGCAAAAACGGGAAGCGCGAGGACCATCGCCAGAGCCAGAGACAGCGCGAGCAGTTTCTTCAGAGTGCTCATGGTGGATTCCTCCTAAAAAATTTTTTTGGACCGGCAGTTTCCTTCCCCCGCTTCGCAAAGCGCCGCAAAGTTCGGGACTTTCCTTATCCTGCGACTATCATAATCGACCCCGAAAAAAAAGTCAACGGTTTTGTCCCGAATGTAACACAACTGTAATACTGCCTTGTTTTTTGTCAAAAATTGCCGCTGCTTTTGCAGCGGCAGAGCCAATTTTTCCTATTTTTTCCGTCGATTTCGGCGGCGGTCGGTGGTTTCCTGCACCTTGCCGTGAAATTCCTTTGCCGTGGGGACGCCGGCGCTTTTCAGCAAAAGCACGGCCTGCTCCATTTGGGACGGAGTAAGCTGGATGATACATTCCCGCATCATGCGGGAAACATGGAGCACGGGATTCTGGCCCTCGGGCTCGTCTATGGCGTAATATGCCGCCCGGTCATAGGAAATATAGCGGCCGCTGGAAAACGCTCCCTTTTGGGAAAGGCCCGAGCCGCTGAGTCCATAGACGACGCACAAGGCCAGCAACACGGCAAAAATGGGCCAGCGCGTGCCCAACGCGCCGGAAAATCCGCCGGTCCGCCAAAAAGCCAGCGCAAACAGCAGAATCAAAATCAGTGTGGAAGCTGTTTTCATGGGCGTTTTGCCCCGGATGACCACGGTGGTCCAAAAGCGAAGCGCCATCAAAAACTGATAGAGCAAAAAGGCCGCGCCCACGGCGAAAAGGATGTAATCCAGCGTGTTCATGTTGGTTCCTCCTCCTGCAAATCGTCCAGGCTGAGAGAAAACGCCGGGGCGAAATGCTCCATATAATAATCAGCTTCGGGAAAATGCATGGCCGCGATGGCGGCGCGGGTCTGCTCTGCCGCCCGGCGGAACTCATGGTTGCCGCCCTTGATCTCCTGCACGCATTTGACATAGGCGCTGATCTTGTCGGCGGCCTTGATATAGCGATATTGCGCGGGATCGTCGGTTTCAAAATCAAACAGCACCCGATAATGAGGCCGCAGGCCGTCGGGCAGCATCCGCAAAAGGCTGTCGGCTGCGGCGTGCTCAATGGATTTGTAGGCCGAGCAGATTTCGGGATTGTTGTATTTCACCGGGGTGGGCAAATCGCCGGTGATGATCTCCGGCGCATCGTGAAACAGCGCCGCGGCGGCGATCTTACCGGGATCCACCTCTTTTCCGAACTGTTCTTTTCCAATAAGGGCCAGCGCGTGAGCCGTCACGGCGGTGTCGTAGCTGTGCTCGGTAAGATTTTCCCGGATGCTGTTTCGCATCAGGCCCCAGCGGGTGATGTTCCGCATACGGGCCATCATGGCAAAAAAGCCGTTTTTTCGCATAAGCTCCCTTCTTTCGGGCAGTTACATTCTATACTTTTATATTATAAGGAAAAACCGGCTTTCGCGCAAGTGTAAAAAACGAAATCTTACAGCGCGCGCCAGGTTTCCGGACGCAGGGTCTCCCGCCCCCGCAGCGCCGCCTGCAACTGACGCAGCATGGCGGGCTTGTCGGCGTTCAGCGTGCCCCGCAGCGAAAGATAGTTGGAAGCGTGATTCATGCGAAACACGCAGCCCGGCGCGTCCAGTTCCTGCAAAAGAAGCTCCGTCTCCCGCAGGATCAGGGCGCTGTCGGGCACGGTGAAGCGGTCCTGCTCCACCCAGTCAAAAAGCGGCGTCCCCGGCTCCACCATCAGGGTCAAAAGACCGATGTAATCGGGTCGCATGGCGGAAAGCGCCTTTGCCGTTTCCCGGGCGTGCTCCGGCCAGAGAGCCGTGCCGCCCAAACCGGAGATGGCCGTTACCGAAAGCGCGATGCCGCTCTCCCGCACCTTTTGCCCCGCCGCCGTGATTTCCCGGGCGGTGTGCCCCTTGCACATTTGACGCAAAACGGCGTCGCTGCCCGATTCCAGCCCCATATACACCATCTGCAAATTTTTTTGCCGCAGACGCGAAAGTTCCTCCGGCGTGCGCTTTTGCACGCTGCCCGGCGAAGCGTAGCAGGTGACCCGCTCACATTCGGGAAACAGGCGGGCGATCTCATCCAAAATGCGCTCCAGATCGGCGGCGGGACGGATGAGCGCGTCGCCGTCGGCCAAAAAGATCCGCCGCACCGTGGAACAGGTCTGCCGCGCCAACGCAAAATCCTCCAAAATTTCTTCCATAGGCCGCAGGGCGAAGGGTGTTTCTTTGTACATACTGCAAAAGGCGCAGGTGTTGTGACTGCATCCATAAGTCACCTGTACGATCAGGCTGTACGCCTCTGAAGGCGGACGATAAACGCTTCCGAAATACCGCATGCGTTTTCTCCTTTACAGTGTGGCGGGTTCCAGCAGGGTCAGGCGCCTGGCTTCTCCATCCAGACGGCACCGCGCCCCGATGGGCAGTACGCCGATGGGCTCGGCGTGGCCGAAGTTCACATTGTAGAGAATGGGCAGATCGGGCCGCTTGGCCTCAAAACCCACCACTTGGCGATAGACCTCTTTATAGGGCTCGTATTTGCTCCGGCGGGCGGGTTTTCCCACCAAAATGCCGGAAATCACGTCAAAAATCCCCTGCGCCGCCAGATTGCGGAGATACCAGGTGAGATAATGGCAGGGCATATCTGCTTCCGAAGTCTCCAAAAACAGGAGTTTGCCTTCCCACTCCCGCTTGTCAGGCCACAGTGCCGTACCCAAAAGTTCCGGGAATACGTCGAGGCAGCCGCCCAGCAGCTCGCCCTCCACGGCTCCGCCGCCCTGAATCAGTTCATAGCCGATCTCCTCCGGGTGATAGGGTTTATACCGGTCGATATTCTTTTCGTCCCACCAGATTTTTTCGTCCTCGTCGTCGTACCAATAGGGTGCGGAGGGAATATCCAGCGTGGGCCGGGGATCGAACAGCGTCTTGCGAATCATCTCCTCGGTATAGGGGTTGATGCGCACGTATTCCGAAAAATTGGTCATGACCGCAGCGCCGTAATACGAAATCACGCCCGCCTGATACAGCATAAAATGGTTGGTGGTGGTATCGGAAAAGCCCGTGAAGATCTTGGGATTGTCCCGCAGAACGGCAAAATCGATATAAGGCAGCAGACGGATGGTATCGTCGCCGCCGATGGCGTTGAACACCGCCTTGATGCTTTTGTCGGCAAAGGCCTCCATCCAATCCGCAGCCCGGGCTTCGGGATGCTCATACAAATATGTTCTGCCCCGCAGCGCGTTGGGCATAGCCGTCACTTCCAGACCGAAATCCCGCTCCAGCCGCTCTTTCGCCAATCGGTATTTGTGGATGAACTGAGACTCGCCCAGTGTTCCCGCCGACAGGCTGACGATGGCAACCCGGTCGCCGGGGCGAAGACGGGCCGGTTTTTTCATCGGTTTCATGTTGTCCCCTCCTGTTTTGCTCGATTTTTAAGAGTGTAGCACAGTTTTTTGAAAAAGTAAAGACGCCTTGCGGCGTCTTTTCCAGAAGCGGTGAACCGACAGCCCCTTCGTCACGGCTGCGCCGCGCAGCCTCCCCTGGCGCAGGGGAGGCTTGCAGATGCGTTTCTAAAGCCGTTATTTTCTCACCGGTTCAAAACTACACTCGCCAGCGTCCATACGGAAAAGCCGACCCATGGGCAGCGAAAGCGTGGGATTGCAGTGTCCGCAGCGGATGCCCATGATGGTGGGCTTTCCGGCGGGAGCGATCAGCTCCTGAAAGACCTGCAAAAGCTGCAAGCCGGTCTTTGGTTCTTCCTTTTCCACGCAGTTGGTAAAGGCGCCCAGCAAAATACCGGCGGCGGCGTCCAGCTTGCCCGCGTTGCGAAGATTGGTCAGCATCCCATCCACCTTATACGGAGGCTCGTTGACCTCTTCGATAAACAGGAGTTTACCGCGGGTGTCGATCTCGTAAGGCGTGCCCAGAGAGGCGGCGATCAGCGCAAGATTACCGCCCACCAGCCGTCCCTTGGCCTTGCCGCCCACCAGCGTGCTGCGTGGATAATCCGCCGGATTTTCATAGTCGATGGTTTCGCCAAAAAGCATGGCCTTGACGAAATCCATGCTGAAGTCGTCCAGCGGCTCGTTGTCCGGCGTTCCCCAAGCCCCCACCATCGGCATATGACAGGCCTCCATACCACAGATCTTGTTGAGCGCGCACAGCATGGCGGTGACATCGCTGTAACCGCCGAAAAATTTGGGGTGCTTTTTGATGGTCTTCCAATCCAGCAGCGGCAGGATGCGGTGA
>JAFZPW010000175.1 GCA_017552495.1 Clostridia bacterium
CCAGGCAGGCGCCTGTCACCAAGGCCAACGCTACCCGCGGCAGACGGATCTGCCAGACGATGGTTTGGGCAAGTGGTTCGCCCTTCCCCAAAAGCGCCGTCACAATGTCGCGCGGCGCAAGGGGCGCCGCCCCCGCCCACAACGAAAAGAACACGGCGAACAGTCCCGCGGCAAGCAGCATCGGCCAGAAGCGCCCGGAGGCCCGGGAATAACCCTTCGAAGGACAATGGCCTGTGCTCTTCATCACGCCTCCACCATTTCCCGGTAGCGGCGCATAAGCGTCGCGACGATCTCCCCTTCCACCATGTCCTTTTTGAAGCCGTAGGCCACCATGACGGCGCGGTCATTTGCCTGATGGGCCTTCAGGAGTTCCGGCGGCATGGTGAGCGGGTCATACAGATCCGCGAAACTCGCCCCCGGAAAATGCGCGCGGGCATCCAGAATACCCTGTGCGTTTTTTTCGATGGCGGCACGGGCCGCCTCATCAGCCTCTGGCCAGGGGAAGGTGTTGTACACCAAATCCTTGGAATAGCGGTAATCACTCTTCAGCCGTCCACAGACGGCGCGCATCCAGGCCATGTGGACGCTGGAGGTCAAAACGCCAAAATGAAACAGCGTGGCGTCTGGTAACGCGAACAACATATTTCCGGCAATGATTTCCGCTGATAGATAGTCTATGGGTACATAGCGCCGATTTTCTGAAGAAACTTGGGGAATAGCAATGTAATCCGTTACAATATTGCGCACATCGTCAAAAAGCATGGGCGTGTCTGCTTTAATCCGTGTAGCCGCCTTACTACTAACCTGTCGAAACTCCCGTACCTTTTTTACCCGTTCCAACACCTGCGGGCACTGTTTGAGCGTAGCGGGATCGGCTCCGACCAGCCATAAGCAAAAGCGAGGTTTGCGTTCGATGAAGTCCTTGCCCATCATAAAAGGGCGAATGAATGGTCGCGCTTGAGGTTCTTCCGCCAAAAGCACCTCTTTTTCTTCGTCAGTCAGAATCAGATTACCACCGTCTGTAGGCTGCGAACCTCGAAAAATGGCAGGCACGGCGCACAACGGGCGATTGCGACGCTGAACGAAAATATCCGGCGCATCCAATAGATAGGCGTTGATGTTGGCGGCATTCCTTGATGTTCCGTCGGTATCATGGATAATTTTCGGGGAGACATTTGGCGCGGTGCTAAATCCCACAATCACGCAATGCACGTGGGCTTTGTCGCGTGCTTCACTGTCCCATTGGAAGGTACGCCAACCGAAGTCAATATGAGCGCCATAGCACGTGAAAAGCGGTTGCCATAGGGCTGCCACCTGTTCGCCCTGTGTAATAGAATTTGTGGCAACCAAAGCAGCACGAATACCAGTTCCCTGTATCATTTGAGCTGCCTTGATGAACCAGCATGATACATAATCCAGATTCTTGCCCAAAGAACCGGCAATGGTGGCCATATCCTCTTTCTGGGCAGCTGATTGCATCGTGTAGCCGGTAAACGGCGGATTACCCATGATGTAGCTCAAGCGGTCAGCGGGAATCACGTCGTTCCAGTCCAGGCGCAGGGCATTGCCTTCCACCAGGTGCGCATCTGTTTTGAGCGGCAGGAAGTCGAGGTCGGCCTGCACGATGTCCTCGGTTTCCCGCATCATCTGGGATTCGGCAATCCAGAGCGCCGTTCTGGCGACCGCCACCGCGAAGTCATTGATCTCGATGCCGTAAAACTGGCCGATGGAAATCTCAATCTGTTTGTCCCGCTCGAAGTTCAGCACGCCCTGCGTGTTCTTCCTGTCTTCCCGCAGAATGGCGTTTTCCAGCCGCCGCAGGGACAAATAGGTTTCCGTCAAAAAGTTGCCGCTTCCACAGGCGGGATCGAGAAAGGTCAGCTTCGCAAGACGTGTTTTGAGCGCCCGCAGAGCTTTGGTGCGCGCCCCGCCCGCCAACGGCGCCGCTTTGGCCGCCTCAAACGCGGCGTTCAGCTCATCCAGAAACAGGGGGTCTATCACCTTGTGAATGTTTTCCACGCTCGTGTAGTGCATGCCGCCGCTCCGGCGCGTCTGGGGATTCAGCGTGCTCTCGAACACCGCGCCGAAAATGGTCGGGCTAATCTGCGCCCAGTTAAAGTCATCACTCGCCCGCGTCAGCAGCAGTGTCCTCAGCTCCTCCGTAAAAAGCGGAATCTCCAGCGCAGCCTCCGCAAACAGCCCGCCATTGACATAGGGAAAGACCGCCAAGATGCGATCTTCCTCCGCCAGATACGGATCACGGGCGTCGGCGGGCTGGTTCAGCACCTCAAAAAGGCGAATCAGCGCCTGACGTATTCCCCGCGCGTCAAACTGCGCAAGATAATCATGAAAGAGGTCACGCTTCCCGAAAATGCCGGCATCCTCCGCGTAGAGGCAAAAGACCAGCCGCACGCAGAGCTTATTCAGGGCCCGCTGCGTGGCCTCCTCTTCGGGATGCCTGTACTGTTTGAGCAGCAGATCGTACATGGCGCCGACGAGCTCCCCCGCCTGCAAGGAAACCGTCATCTCATGACGCAGGGATTCTGTATGGGCGGCGTCCGCCAAAAAAGCCAGACGGTGCGCCTCGGCAGGCAGATCCTCCAGGGCGAGCTTGAAAGGTTCCGGCACGCGGGTATTCAGGTCATAGATCCAAATCTCGCCGAAATTGGAGGTGACTATCCAGCGCGGCTTTTCGGCATAGGGCAGATTGTCCGCATAGCGCTTGGCCTGCTCGTAGGGCGTAAGCATCGCGCCGTCCGACTGGCGCGCCTTTTTATCAAGCGCAACACCTGCGGACTTCTGCTCGATCAGAACCTTCGTTTCCGGCAGGTAGGCGTCAATGCTTTTGGTTTTGCTCTCCACGACGACTTTGTTCTGAAAGGTCATATGGTCGGTCGCCGAGCTTACCCCCAGCACACGGAAGAGCAGATCCAGCCAGAAGGAGCGGTCGTCCTCGTCTTCACGTCCGCGTCCGCGCCATTTTTCAACAAACTCTTTTATCGCAGTGCGTTTTTCCTGCCGCGTCACAGGC
>JAFZPW010000176.1 GCA_017552495.1 Clostridia bacterium
ATCGCAATTCTTTTAATAAATCATACGATTCGTATGTCTGTGTGCCAAAAAGCGCTTCCCCCCAAAGAGGAAGCGCTTCTCTTATTCGCGCTCGCCGCAGGCGCTTGCGGCCACCGTGTTTCGCGGAAAACGGTCCCGCGCGGGAAACCCGCGGCGGCAAATGGAAGGCGTTTACAAGCCCAAAAGATAAAACCCGTTATAGCTTTTGGCGCAGTTCAGCCAGACCGTCAGGAGCTCATAATCCTTCGGCTTTTCTTTGCGAAGGGTTTCGATCAGCGGGTCGATCAGCGACGGCGCATAATAGTTGATCCCATAAAGATCCATCTCCCCGCACTTCAAATCAGCATAAACCCCGCAGGCAAAAATCCGGTGGTATTCCCGATAAAATTCATTCTCATCGTCAATATACAGAGAGTCGTCCAGCCACGGTTTTATGCTGTCAACCGCGACGAGTTCGTCTGTCCCGGTCCCTGCGGGCAATTTGCAAAACTGAAGCTCAACAAAAGCGGATCCGCCGCAATCCCGCCGTTCTTGCTGCGAAAGAAACACATGAAACAGGCGTCCCATACTTCTTTCTCTCAATCGCTTCTCCGGCCGCAGGCGTCGTATCCCGCGCTTGCCGCCGCGTATTCTTCTTCGCCCCGCTCCAGCGGGCGGATGATCTCCCGCCGCACCTTCAGGAAATAATAGGTGCTGATGGCGCAGCTCATGAGCTCGGCGATGGGAAAGGCCCACCAGACGGCGGCCAGCGCGCCGGTCTTGCTCAGCAGCCACGCGGCGGGGATGAGCGCCACAAGTTGGCGGGCGATGGAAACGAACATACTGTACGTCCCCTTGCCCAGCGCCTGGAAGGTGGAGCCGCAGATGATGCAGTAGCCCGCCAGCAGGAAGGAAAAGCTGATGGTGCGCAGCGCCGTCTTGCCGATGGCCAACATATCGGCGCTGGCGTTAAACAGGGTGAGGAAGAAGCCCGGGAAGATCTGCATCAGCAAAAAGCCCCCCACCATAATGGAAATGGCATAGATCATCGCGGTCTTAATGGTTTCCCGCATCCGGTCGGGCCGTCGCGCGCCGTAATTATAGGCCACAATGGGCACCATGGCGTTGTTGAGGCCGAACACCGGCATAAAAATGAAACTCTGGAGCTTGAAATACGCACCAAACACAGCGATGGCCGTTTTGGTAAAGACGCCCAGGATGCGGTTCATGCAATAGGTCATCACCGAGCCAATGGCGCCCATAATGATGGAGGGCACGCCCACGCTGAGAATCACGCCGATCACTCTGCCCTCGGGCCGGAAGCCGCGCAGGGTCAGGCGGATCTCCCGGTTGCGGCGGAAATGCAGCAGGCCGGCGGTAAGGGCGCTGACAGCCTGTCCGATGACGGTGGCGGCAGCCGCGCCGGCCACGCCCATCCTGGGCAGACCCAGCAGGCCGAAGATCAGGATGGGATCAAGCATGATATTGGTAACGGCGCCCGCCATCTGCCCGATCATGGCCAGATGCGTCTTGCCGGTGGATTGGAGCATCCGCTCGAAAAACACCGCCGTGAAGATAAAGGGGCAAATGCAGGTGACGATGCGCAGATAGGTGGTGCCGTCTGCGATGATGTGCGCCTCGCCGATCTGCGAGCGCATAAAGGCCGGGATGGCGAAAATGCCCGCCAAAACAAAGAGCGCGGCGGCGCACAGCTCCAAAAACAACCCCTGCCGGGCGGCTTCGTCCACCATCTTCTGATTTTTCTCGCCCAGCGAGCGGGAAACCAGCGCATTGATGCCCACGCCCAGCCCCACGGAAAAGGCGATCATCAGGTTTTGCATGGGAAAGCCCAGCGAGACGGCGGTAAGGGCGTCTTCGCTGAGGCGGGCCACAAAAATGCTGTCCACCACGTTATACAGGGCCTGCACCATCATGGAAAGCATCATGGGAATGGCCATTTTGAACAGCAGCGGGCGGATGGCCTCGGTGCCCATGCGGTTTTCCCGGGGTGCGGTTTGATTCTCCATTCTTCTCAGTCCTTTTTCAAAATTTCCGATTTCTCTTGACAACTTTTATATTATACCGATAATAAAAAAAGAAGTCAAATTTTCCGAGGGGATGGTTGCTTATGGAGCCGGATCTCCGCCGTTTGCAAAACCGCTTTGCCGAGCTGGCCGCCCGCGCCGCCCGGCAAAACCGCTATGCCTTCACGCCCTTTCTCTCCCTTGCGGAGCAGGACGCGCTTTTATGCATGACTCGGACGCTGGAGGCGCCCGTTACCCTGTTCGGCGGCTTCGACGGCGCCGAGCGGCGGCTGGCCTGCTTTGGGGACGAAAGCGCACTAGGTTATCCCCCCGTTTTCCCCCTTTGCTGCCTGTGTATCGCGCCGGCGGCGCAAAAGTTTGCCGCCGACATCGGACACCGGGACTTTCTCGGTGCGCTGATGGCGCTGGGGGTCAAGCGGGAAACGCTGGGCGATATTCTGGTGCAGAACCGGACGGGCTGGCTCTTCTGTCTGGAAGAGATTGCCCCCTGGCTCTGCGAGAATCTTACCGCCGTGGGCCGCACCGCGGTGGTCTGCGCCCCCTCCGATCCGCCGGAGACGGCGACAGCCCTCCCCGCGCCCAAAGAGGCGGTGGTGTCATCGGAGCGGCTGGACGGGCTGATTTCCGCCGTGTGGTCGCTGTCCCGCAGCCGGAGCAAAGAATATTTTGACCGGGAGCTGGTGTTTGTCAACGGCCGTCTGGCCGGCAGCCCCGCCAAAATTCCCGCTCCCGGCGATGTGATCTCGGTGCGGGGACTGGGCCGATTCCGTTATGAGGGTCTCTCCCGGGAGACCCGCAAGGGCCGCCTGCGCGTGACCGTGCGGGTCTGGTGAGACAGGCGTTATGATTACGGGAAGTTTTCCACATTTTCCACCGTTTTTTCCACAAATTAAAGCCTTTTTCCCCGAAAAAATCCTATATCTTGTGGCAAAAGCGAAATTTCGCAACAGATATGGAAAAATCTTCGTAAACAGACTGTTAACGTTTTTTCTCGAGAATTGTGTAAAACCCAGAAAACGCATATATGCAATCAGCAATATTTCTATTTTATAATCCTGCTTGTAATAAAAAATCCCCCTGTAAAAGGGGGGCGGCCGGCTGTCAGGCGGCCTGCTGAATGGTCATGCCCGCTCCGCCTCCTCTTTCCATAGAGGAGGCGTGTTTTACGCGGCGCTGCTTTTCTCCCGCCGCGCTGCCGCCGCAAGTCCCTCCGGGCTGCGGAAAAACCACAGGTGGAAGGGAACGGAGATCAAAAAGGTCATGGCGTCGGCGACCGGCTGACAAAGCTGCACGCCCAAAAAGCCCAAAAAGCGGGGCAGACTCAGAATCAGGGGCACATAAAAGATCCCCTGCCGGCAGCTCGCCAGAAAGGCGGCGCTGCCGCTCCGCCCCAGACATTGGAGCATCTGGTTGACATAGGTGGAATAGCCCAGCAGGGGCAGCACGGCGCACAGCATCCGCAGCGCCTGCGCGCCCATACGGATGACCGCCGGATCGTCCCGCCGGAAGAGCGCCAAAAGCTGCGGGGCAAAGAGCGCGATGCCCGCCGCCGAAAGGCAGGCAACCGCCGTCCCCAGCATCGTGGTGAACCGGAAGGCCGCTTTTACCCGCCGGGGGATCCCCGCGCCGTAATTGTAGCCCGCCACCGGCTGAAAACCCTGTCCGATGCCCACCAGGATCGAGCGGACAAAGAGATAGATCCGGTTGGCGATGCTCATGGCGGCCACCGCCGCGTCACCGAAGTCCGCCGCCGCCACGTTGAGCAGCGCGGTGGACAGGCTGGCGAAGCCCTGCCGGAACAGCGTGGGCGCGCCCACGCGGAGGATGATGAGATAGTCCGCCGCCCGGCGGCTGACATAGCGCCGCGAAAGGCGCAGCGTGCTTTGTTTCTTCAAAAAGAAATACAGCAGCACGAAAAAGCTGACGCACTGGCTGATGACGGTGGCCAACGCCGCGCCGCCCGTCCCCATGCCAAAGGTAAAGATCAGCAGCGGATCCAGCGCCACGTTGAGCAGATTGCCGCAGGTGATGCCCAGAGCCGAAAGGGCAGCCCGCCCCTCGCTTTTCATGGAGACGTTAAAGACAAAGGAGGCGCACATGATGGGCGCGCCCGCCAGAATATAGCGGGCATAGGCGCAGGAATAGGGCAGAATGGTGGCGGTAGAGCCCAAAAGCCGCATGAGCGGCTGCAAAAACAGCAGACCCAGCACGCCCAGAAGCCCGCCGAACACCAGTGCCATCACCAGCGCCGAGGAAACATAGCGGCAGGCGCCCTCGCTGTCCTTCTCCCCCAGTTTACGGGAGATCATGCTCCCCGCCCCCATGCCGATGGAAAAACCCACCGCCTGGATCAGGCTCTGAAGCGAAAAAACCACGCCCACCGCCGCCGAGGCGCTGGTTCCGAGCTGCGAGACAAAATAGGTGTCGGTGATGTTGTAAACCGAGGAGACCATCATCCCCGCCACGGTGGGCAGGGCCAGCGACGTTACCAGCCGGGGGATGGGCGTCCCGGTCATGCGGGCGTGCTGCTCCCGCTCCGTCAAAACAGCCATGCTTTTCCTCTCTTTTCCGGTCAAAGCGTTTGCAAAAACGCGGCAAAGCCCCGGCGCACCGCCGGGACGTCGTATGCGATCAGCGCGTCAAAGGGCGCCGTTTCCATCATATGCCGCACCAGGCGGGTCCCCAGATAATAGCCGGTGTCCGGCCGGCCGCAATAAAGCGCCCAATCGCCGAAATACCGCTGCGTTCCCCGCGTCATGACAGGCAGATCGGCCTGAAAATCCCGGGCGATCTGCTTTGCATTCTCATCGCACCAGTT
Source organism: Clostridia bacterium (assembly GCA_017552495.1). Taxonomy (GTDB): domain Bacteria; phylum Bacillota; class Clostridia; order Oscillospirales; family Butyricicoccaceae; genus UBA4644. The sequence continues at coordinate 4,843 of JAFZPW010000176.1, forward strand.
CTTCCAGCCGTTTTTGTCCTGATGATAATACGCCGGGCCGCCCGCAAGCTCCTGCTCAAAGACCATGGCGATCCCCTCGGTGAAAAGCTGCCAGAGAAAGGCGTCGGCGGGACGGTCAAGCTGCCGCCGGAGCACGCCGTACTGTTCCTGATAGACATGACCCAGCTCGTGAAGGACCAGGCCGTTCATATCGTCCTCGCTGTCCCATCCCAGCTCCACGATCTTTTCAAGCCCCATCAAAATGGTGGTTTTGCCGTTTACCGGCGTCACCCAGCCCGCGCCGTTGCCAAGGCCGAGATAGAGGATGATATCCGCATCCGCGCTTTTGCCGAAGCGGGCGGCAACGCGGGCATCCAGTCCCTCCGTCACGGCGCGGAGCGAGGCCGCGGCCCGGGCGCGGCAGGCCTCGTCCGCCCAAGCCCCGTTCAGCAGGGGTACAAAATCTCCCTCCCAGGAAAGGCCCTCCGCCAGCACTTCCCGCAGATCCGCTTCGCAAAGCGCCCGCACGCCGGGGGCGGCGGCGTCCAGATAGCGTTCCCAATCCGGCAGGGAAAACCGCCCGCCGGGGAAGGCGGTTTCCAGCCCCTTTGTCCCATCGATCACCCGAATCATACGCGCCCTCCTATTCCGCGAACAAATCGTTGAGCAGCCGCACCATAAAATAGGTCATGCCCAAAAACAGCGGCCACAGCAAAAAGGCGGGAAAAATCTTCAATGCCGCCCCGCCCGCCTGAAAGCCGGGCGCATGCTCCAGATAGATCAAATGCCAGCCCACATCGGCGGGCAGCGCCGCCAGAACGAGCCCGGCGATCATGCGGCGCAGCCCCTTTCTGGTGCGTCCGCCCGGGCTGAGCAGGCAGGCGGCGAGATAGACTGCCGCCACCGCTGCCATCAGCAAAGCAAAGGTTTTGCCTCCCGCCACAGTGCGGTAGAGATAAAAGGCCGTAATCATCGAATTCCTCCCGTTTTGACAGAAGGCCCGCCCCTTTGGGCGGGCCTTTGCATTATGCTTCAGTTTCCGGCGCGGCTTCTTGCGTCGGCGCGGCGCCGGGTTCGTCGCTCAGCTCGTCGTCCCGGGCGGTGCAGGTCATGCTGATGACGCGGGTGTCCCCGTCCATCCGGATGAGGCGCACGCCCTGGGAAGCGCGTCCGCACACGCGGATGTCCTCCATACTCATGCGGATGACCACGCCGCCGTCGTTGATGAGCAGCAGGTCGTCGTCCATGGTGACGCAGCGGATGCCCACCAGCTCGCCGGTCTTGTCGGTAAGGTTGTGGGCGGTCATGCCGCCGCCGCCCCGGTGATGCGCGGTGTATTCCTCGGGCCGGGTCAACTTTCCATAGCCGTTTTCGGTGACGGTGAGGAAATAACTGTCGGGATATTCCTTGGCGGCGCCGATCACCTGATCGCCGTCCCGCAGACGGATGCCCCGCACGCCGGAGGCCTCGCGGCCCATGGTGCGGACCTCGTCCTCGGCGAAGCGGATGGCGCTGCCCTTGCGGGTGGCAATGACGATATTGTCATGCCCCGAGGTCAAAAGCACCTTTTCCAGCACGTCGCCCTCGTCCAGCGTAATGGCGCGGACGCCGGCCTTGCGCTCGGTGTTGACCACGCTGAGCAGCATGCGCTTCACCGTTCCGTTCCGGGTAACGAAGAACACGCAGCTCTCGTCGTCGATCTCCCGCACGGGGATCATGGCGGTCACCCGCTCGTCGCCGGAAATTTGCAGCAGGTTGACGATGTTGGTGCCCTTGGCCGAGCCGGCGCTGCTTTCGGGCACACGATAGCCCTTCATTTTATAAACCCGGCCATAGCTGGTGAAGAACAGGATGTTGTCGTGCGTGGAGGCAGTGAAGATGGTGTCCACCACGTCCTCCTCCCGGGTCTTGATGCCGATCTTGCCCCGGCCGCCCCGCTTCTGGGCGGTATAGGCGGCGGATGCCATGCGCTTGATGTAGCCCCGGCTGGTGAGGGTAAAGATATTGAGCTCCTCGGCGATAAGATCCTCAAAGTCGATCTCGTCCTCCACATCCTGGATCTCGGTGCGGCGGTCGTCGCCGTATTTGTCGGCGATGGCCAAAAGCTCCTCCTTGAGAATCTGCCGCACCAGCGCGGGATCGGCCAGGATCCGGCGGTAATAGGCGATCTTTTCTTCCAGTTCCCTGTATTCGGCCTCCAGTTTTTCCCGGTCGAGGCCCTGCAGCCGCTTGAGCTGCATATCCAAAATGGCCTGCGCCTGCACCTCGTCCAGCGAAAACCGCGCCATCAGACGCTCCTTGGCGTCGTCGTAGCTGGTGCGGATGATGTGAATGACCTCGTCGATGTTGTCCTGGGCGATGAGCAGCCCCTCCAGCAGATGGGCGCGCTCCTGCGCCTTTTTCAGATCGTAACGGGTGCGGCGGACGATGAGTTCTTCCTGGAAGGCGACATATTCATCCAAAATATGCCGCAGAGACAAAATTTTCGGCTGCTTCTGGTCGTTGACCAGCGCCAGCATGATGATGGAGAAATTGGATTGCAGCGCCGTCTGGGTAAAGAGTTTGTTGAGCACCACCTGGGCGTTGACGTCCTTCTTCAGCTCGATGACGATCCGCATACCGTTGCGGTCGGTCTCGTCCCGCAGGTCGGAGATGCCCTCCAGCCGCTTGTCCTTCACCTGCTCGGCGATGGTCTTGATGAGCTGGCGCTTATTGACCTGATAAGGCAGCTCGGTGACGATGATGCGAGTGCGGTGATCCCGGCCGTATTCCTCCAGTTCGGTGCGGGCCCGGACGGTGACCTTGCCCCGGCCGGTGGCGTAAGCCTGGCGAATGCCCGCCCGGCCCATGATGATGCCCTTTGTGGGAAAATCGGGCCCCTGAATGTGCCCCATCAGTTCGTCCAGCGTGGCGTCTGGGTTGTCCAGCACACAGACGCAGGCGCCGATGACCTCCCGCAGATTGTGGGGCGGGATGTTGGTGGCCATGCCCACGGCGATGCCGGAGGAGCCGTTGACCAGCAGATTGGGGAAACGGGAGGGCAGGACCCGGGGCTCCTTGCGGCTCTCGTCGAAGTTGGGATCCCAGTCCACGGTTTCCTTGTCGATGTCCCGCAGCATCTCGTTGGAGATCTTGGACATGCGGGCCTCGGTATACCGGTAAGCCGCCGGGGGGTCGCCGTCCACCGAGCCGAAGTTGCCGTGGCCGTCCACCAGAACATAGCGCATGGAAAAATCCTGCGCCAGACGCACCATGGCGTCGTAAACGCTGGCGTCGCCGTGGGGATGGTAATGGCCCAGCACGTCGCCCACGCAGGTGGCCGACTTTTTGAAGGGTTTATCCGATGTGAGGCCGCCCTCGTACATGGTGTAAAGGATGCGGCGGTGCACCGGCTTGAGGCCGTCCCGCACGTCGG